>NZ_BAABGA010000095.1:0-507 GCF_039541335.1 Novipirellula rosea
AACTCATCCGTGTGGCAGTAAAAGCCACTACACGACATTTTCATCAGCCCAGCCAACGGCCCGGCCGTTTGTTCGGACTTAATGAGGGCGGCTAGCAAATGGCCGGGCCGTTGGCCCTTAGGTTTCTTTGCATTGCAAACCCTAGCCTGGCCCGTTGGGCCAGGCTAGGCAAATTGCTGGGCCTTTGGCCCGAAGAACGTCTAAACTCGCAACTTCAGAACCCCGGCCAAGATTGGCGAAATCGACAACGAAGCATCTTCACGTCGGAAATCGATTCGATGCGCGCACGAAAAAACCCACTCAGGCTGGCGACGGGCCTGAGTGGGTCTTCGTTTGATTCTTTGGTGATGACACAGATCCGAAGACCTGAATTCTGTTGAGTTAAATGGAGGACATTTTCACAATGTGGATGATCTCAGCGAGCTGAGGCTCATCCATTTCTAAATTCCTTAGAAAGGAGGTGATCCAGCCGCAGGTTCCCCTACGGCTACCTTGTTACGACTTAGT
>NZ_BAABGA010000096.1:0-1797 GCF_039541335.1 Novipirellula rosea
TTTCTCGCCGCCGGCCGTTTCGTTCGCGGGTTGGTTCGCCGGCTTTGCGACGTGTTTGCGAACGCGAGTCTCATTGGCCGACGTAGGTTGTCGCGCCGGTCCTTGCAACCGGCCGGCGGTTTTGATCCGGACCTTTTTGTTGGTCATCATGTTCGTCGCCTCCCAACCGCCGGAGGAATGCTCCGCATCGATTCGCACGACCACTTTCTTGTTCGTGACGTTCGCGTAGTACTCGCCGCCAATCTTTACATCTTCCTTTTTCATCTTCGTATCTCCCAATTTGTATTCGTGGTTGGCTGCCATCGTCAGGCCGCGGGAACCACCCGCGACAACGCCCATTTGCGTTTCGGCTTTTGTCCATGTGCGTCGTGCCGCGGTTCCTTCCGCGGCGGTTGCCTTGCGGCGGGCGGGTTACACAACCGCGCCGAGGTAGCTTTTGTTGAGCCGGTCGAGCATCTCGCAAAAGATGTAGTACTCTTCCAAAAGGGGACCGTTTGGCCCGAGGTCGGCGTCGGCCTTCTCAAGAGCGTCGACCAAGGGGCGAAGGTTGTCGGCGATCCGGTAGTACGATTCGCGAATGTCTTGGTAGGTCGCCGGATCGAGTTTTTTCATCTCGCTGCGAAGGGCGGCGGCCTTGGTCTTTTGGGTTTCGTTCATGGCCATGGTTTCGTCTCTCGTGGAAAAGGTGTTGAAATCGTTTTGCCGTTTGGCGTTAACACACATGAGCCATGGATTCCGAGAAAGCTCAAGCGAAGTCTCAAAACAAATTCGAATGTTTGGAATGTTTTTCGATGTCCGCGACGTGGCCGACAAACGCAACGTGTCGCGTTGATGCCAGACCCCGGCGAAGCATTCGCAATCGAAGAAACGCCGCGGCGTCGAGCGAACGTCGCGGCGTGTCGGCATATGAAAAAGAAGTTAACTGGCGTCCGGCTGCGTGAATCGTTTTTTCAATGCTTGGAGTTGTTCGCAAAGGTGTTTCAGCGAGCCAACGTGATCCCATCCGATTACCGGACCGTCGTCGCTCGGTGCCGGCGTGTCTTCGAGGTGTTGGTGCAGGTCTTCGAGAAGCGTCAAAGCCCGAATGTGGGCGGCGGTGTATTCGGCTTCGATGCGTTGGCGATTGGTGGCGGTGGCCATGGTGGCGTCTCCGTTTGCGGAAAGGGAACAAATCATTTCGGTGACACACATGAGCCATGCGTCGCCGGAGTCAGCAAGCGAAGTTCGGGAAAGTTTCTAAATGTTTCCCGAATTCGCTTTTCCAAGCCCCATTCAAGAGTCGCGGCAGGTTTCCCATGCTCGTTTGCTGCCGTAGCAGATCTGACCGCCTTCGACGATGTAGACCATCGCGTCTTCGGCGACATCCTGGTCGTCGAAGTATTCGCTGGGGTCGTCCTCGCTCGCCTCGTTCATCTCCGCGCCGCTAGTGACACCGGCGATCCGGTTTTCAAAAGGCCAGTTCTGTTGCGTCATCAGACGCACCTCGCATTCATCGCCGTGCTCGTCGCGGTACTCTTCAAGCAAGCTGATCAATTCGCCAAGGGTCATGTTTGTTTCTCCGTTCGGGTTAATAAAGAATCGTCTTCCGATGACACACATGAGCCATGGGTTTCCGAACACAGCAAGCGAATTCAGCCAGCAATTAGCTGGTTTTTTCATGTTTCTGGATATCGCCGATACGGCCCAGAAACGCCGCGTGTCGCAACGTGGAAGAGGTGCCCCTCTACCCTTTGAACTACGCCCGCTGGCCGAACGTTGGCGGATGTCGCGGACAGAAAACGAAAGAACGCCGCGGGG
>NZ_BAABGA010000097.1:0-2047 GCF_039541335.1 Novipirellula rosea
ACAGTGGCCTGGGAGGATATAACGGAGCAGTCTTCGGGGCCGTGCAGTTGGGCGAGGCTGGCGCGCTCCAAAACCAGGAGCCCGCTGCTGAGGAACGTTACGCCGTCTTCAGTACGATTGAGTACGCGGGAGTCGCCAACATCCCCTTCCAAGAATTCCTAAACCTTCCCGCAGGACAGCATGAGATCCAACTGCAGGCACGATCTGTCGCTAATCCGGTGTTTCTCGACGGCCTTCAAACCATACACTCCCTGGCGTACCAGCAAGTTAACACGGAGGCAACGTCATCAACGTCATCGCTTTTGCTGGTGACTCAACTACGTGATTCCAATGATCAGCCGCTAACGGGAACGCACGATCTCGAATATCGACTCTTCGACACCGTTTCTGGAGGAACAGCATTTTGGACTGCTTCAGTGGCCGGAGTCGATGTAGCGGAAAGTCCAGGAGGTTACTACCAACAAAACCTGTTGGAGTTGTTGCCGCTCGATGGACTCGCTCCTGCAGAGACGTTTCTGGAGGTCGTCGTTGACGGAGTGGTCGCGGACGCTCGCATACCATTGAATGGGGAAGTGGTCACCACTACGGCCGGGGGTGCTACCTTGCGCAATGCATTCCTGTCGTCGGCGACACGCGATGCAGACGACGCCACTTGGGCGTTGCGAGTACTTGGCAATCTTCGACTGCAAGATGATACGCCACTTCTCGGAACCCTTGCCTGGCAAGCCACGTTATACGACAGTGCAACAGGTGGCGCGGCACTATTCTCCGAATCTGGAAATCTAAATGCCGGTGACACGATTGGTGGCGCGTTCGGAATTGCGCTGGGCCAGAACACTCCACTGGACCTGGCGATACTGTCCAACCAGTCAGAACTTTGGGTCGAGTTGACGTTCGATGGCGAGACCTTACCTGCGCGCGTGAAGATCGACGGAGGTTCTCTCAGCGCAGATAGCATCTCCTATCGCCTGAACTCGCTGCAGGCCACGCGTGCTTTTGATATTGACTCCGATACGAATTACAACGAAGACACTTTGAATCTATGGGCGTTTCTCCAGGACTCAGAGACTGGTGATGCAGCGACCGGCACCTACAACGTTGCCGTGTCCTTATATGACGCGCCGACGGGCGGCCAAGCGCTGTTCAACGACAACGCCAGCATCAACATTGACGATGCGACCTACGGGTCCTTCGTCTTTGACGTTGGCAATCAAACCGCCCTTGATTTAGATCTACTGAAGGACAATCCAGAGATCTGGACGGAATTCTCGGTCGATGGACAAGTTTCCGCTGGACCGCGGACCCCGCTTCACACAGCACCATTTTTCTCGGTGATCTCCGCTGACCTGACCGCGCCGACAGTCTCGGAGACATCTTTCGAAGAAAGTGGGATTGTGGATTCGGACGAGACGAGCATCACCGTCACGTTTAGCGAGCCGGTTATCGGCGGTGGCGCCGCAAGTTCCTATCAGTTACAGCGCGCTGGAAGTGACGGTTTACTAGGCACTGGCGATGATCCGATCGTCACACTGACCGGCGTTAGCGACTTGGGTGACTCTGCCGCGCTGAGCTTCGACCCGCTCCCGGAAGACATCTACCGCCTCACCGTCTTCGATGCGATCACCGACACGGCCGGGAACGCCTTCGACGGAGATGCTGACGGAACGGCTGGTGGCAACTTCACGCTCGACTTTGTCGGTGGCCCGGCTCCGATCTACGAACTGACTTCACCCGCACCAAACAACTTCACGTTCGACCCCGAAATCGGCGGCTGGGGCGCGGGGCAACTCGTGCAGGGCACGGGAAGCGGCTTCGACGGGCTGGGACGCTTATACATTGACTCGACGGCCTATGCACCCGACGTTTCTACAAACGTTGCATTGACCGTAACTGAACTAGAGTCCACTTCGCATATCCAAACTGCCAACAACTGGATGACTGTTCCTTTCACGGCAATCACTTCCGGGGGAGGATCGGTTACCAGCACGGGACCCCAAGTCACGCTTGAGCTCACGGAACCAAAAACAATCCGGCTGAGCACGGAGGT
>NZ_BAABGA010000098.1:0-11865 GCF_039541335.1 Novipirellula rosea
ACGCACCATTTACCTTCCCGTTAAGACCGGTCCACTGTCAACTTTTCGTGGGCAATTCCAGACAAACCAGCGGAAGGCCATCTTCCGGTCCTGAGACCAACACGTGCGAGGGTCCAATGGACGTCGCCACGGACAAATGCGTCACTTCGGTTTCGAGTTTCGATGCGAATTTGTCGTACCAGGCGTTCAGTCTATCACGCCCCGCAGACGTCTTCCAAATTTGCGCAGACAAAAGCTGTTCCCGTGGGATAACGGCAAAGGCCACCTAGTCCGAGCGGACGAGCCACCACCAGGTAAAGTGTTTTTCAGGACTCCGCGGCAAGTCGACCGAGGTCCCTTTGGTTTAGGTTAAGCTTTGTGTTTTCCGTTTGCCACTGGTTTCTCTCGCGTGATGTCACAAAAGTTTAACCCTGCCCCATTGACCCTCGGCCCCTCGCAGATCCGGACGTGCCGCGTTACCGCATCCGGCTCCCAGCCGACACCTCTTCCATTGCCATCACCTCGCACTCTTCAATCGCAATCAAATCGGCGCCATCAGCATTCGAGATCCGTGGATCTTCGCCTAACTCGCGGCGAATCCTGCACCGAAACGTTTGCCCGCGAATCACGCCAATGATCGCGAATGCGTGCCGCATGACAGAATTAGTAAGGCACCAATGCATCGCGACCAACAACTCGAACGAGCGGTGGTAACGGCGGCAGCGATCGACGCGCCGTCCAGCTGACGAGTTGAATTGGCGACCACGATCCCAATCGATCGCTACGTCCCCTGATGCCCCAACACAGGCAAAAAAATGGTTGGCAAAAAGATGAAGGCAGAAAAGGAACTCGCTTTCCCGTCTCTCCAATCTTTCTGTCGCACCAATCTTTCTGTCGACCACTTACCTCGATCCGCAAAAGTATCACTCTGTAATAAACAACGTCGCATCGTACTACTATCACACAGCGACTACCACACAGCGACTACCACACAGCGACTATTACACAGGGGGGGGACACTGACCAGGGAAGGTTAAAAAATAGGACACGTTTGCTTGAGCAAACTGAGGCCGAACAACGATCCGTATTTACTGAGTGGCAAGGAGTGATCCAGCATGACAGGCCCCCGGATCCGCGCTAATCACGCTGTAAAAACAGCAGGACAGACGAATGGGGGGGACAGACGAATGAAGCTGGGCAGTGACCAAGCGTATCATTCCGCGAGCGGCGGCGAACAACGACGCCAACGAGCCGAGACAGCGATTGACGCATTGCGCAATGGACGGTGCGAATTGGCGACCCGTTACAGGCAAAAACATGGGTGACAAAAAGATGAAGGCAGAAAAGGGACTCGCTTTCCCGTCTCTCCAATCTTTCTGTCTGTCATCCGCTTTTTTCCCAGGAGTGCCAGAGCAACGAGTCAGTCTATACCACGGTCACTCCTCACTCCTCACTCCTCACTCCTCACTCCTCACTCCTCACTCCTCACTCCCTCACTCCTCACTCCCTCACTCCCTCACTCCCTCACTCCCTCACTCCCTCACTCCCTCACTCCCTGTCTCCCTGTCTCCCTGTCTCCCTGTCTCCCTGTCTCCCTGTCTCCCTGTCTCCCTGTCTCCCTGTCTCCCTGCCTCCCCTCCCACCCGCTCGACTTCAAGCTATTTCCAGTCCGCAACGTGCATTGCCTGGTCCTGGCTTAGTCTCGCTACGATTGCACCCACAACTTGATCCAGACGCTGATGCCCGCGATCAGCAAAATCCAGCCGCCAATCGCGACGAACGTGCCAGGCGTCCTTTCGGTAATATCCGGTCTCCCAAGCCCCATCGCTACTCCGGTCATTCGCCCCATTTCATCCGAGAACCAGATACACATCTGGGGCAACAGAACGAAAAGCAGCATGCGAAATACGGATTCGCCGGAACCAGTCACCGCAAACACGAACGCTACAAAACTCGTTGCGGCTATCGCTGAAAGCGTTCTCGAAAAGAATGTGTAGTCAAACAATCGGTGCACACGCGTCTTAGCGAAAGTGGTGGAAGATTAACTGCCAAAACGACACGAGTTAACTGGGCCGCGACCAACCAACACTGATTAAAAAAGCCGCGCGGCTCGCGGCTCCGGCTGCACCATTTGTCATTTCGCTTTTGTTTGGATTTCGGTCTTGAGCCTTTCAGCAAGAGCATCACCTTCGGCAATCTTGTCACCAATCCCTTTGCCTACAATGTCACGCGCCTGATCAGCACCTTCGGCATCCCCGGTCGCCGAGAGCACTAGCCACGCGTATGCCGTTACGTTGTCAGCAGCTATCCCCTCACCTTGAACATGCATCATCGCAACGTTGTATTGGGCCTTCGAGTGTCCCTGCATTGCAGCCTTCGTGTACCATTCCAATGCGACTTCGTTCGACTGCGTCACCCCAGCACCATCACGGATCATTTCCGCCAGATTGAATTGCGCATTTGCGTACCCTTGTTCGGCAGCTTGACGATACCAGTACGCAGCGGTTTCAAGACTCTGGGTAACACCTTCACCGATGTCATACGCATAACCAAGCGCAGACTGCGCTCTCGCGTCACCGTTTTCGGCAGCAGTTTTCATTGCGTCAATTGACATTTCGTGATCCTTGGGAGTTTGTTCTTGTGGAGGTGGTTGTTTTTCTTGTGACGGAACTGTCGACGAGGTCGGTTGGCCACATCCAACGATGATCAACGTGAGCAGCGACAGTAGAACGCGCGATCGGATGTGAGTGACGTTAAGCAAACGGCTAAAATCACCCGGTCGCGTCGGGAGATTGCCATTGCCCCCCCGACTTCGCGACTCGGGTACATTTGTTTCGTTACGGCATCTTACAGCACAGAGGTCACGTCGTGGTTTTCATCATGACAGAGAACACCGCGAGCGAAACGTATGCTGCGACGCTAGCAGTCACAATCCATAGCCCTCGTTTCCTCAATCGCGGAATTGATCGAAGCAGGCCAACCGATATGTGTGCGAAGCCAATCGATGTCATCAGCACCACGACATTCATCGCGACAATTCCAACCCATTGCCAAGTCGTATCGGGCCAAGTCTCAAATCCAGCGAAGATGATGACGTTGCTAACAATCCCACCCAGCATTAGCAGCGATAGGAAACCGGATACAATCGCGGATCCAGTATGAATCCAGGTTCGCTCCGAGTTCTGCCCTGCTGCGGCGGGCGGTGTATAAGGATTCTCCATTCAATTCGTTGCCGTAACGGCTGGCAAAACCGGGCCGCCGCGGTTGATCCTCCATTCGAAAAATCGCTGTCGGCGGCTCCGCGGCAAGTCGACCGAGGTCTCTTTGGTTTAGGTTAAGCCTTGTGTTTTCTGTTTGCCACCGGTTTCTCTCGCGTGATGTCACAAAATTTTAATCCTGCCTCATTGACCCTCGGCCCCTCTCCGATCCGGACGTGCCGCGTTACCGCATCCGGCTCCCAGCCGACACCTCTTCCATTGCCATCACCTCGCACTCTTTAATCGCAATCAAATCGGCGCCAAGAGCACGTGGGCTCTGTGGAAATCCATCTGACTCACAGCGAATAACGCATTCGAAGGTTTGCCCGCGAATCACGCGAATGCATCGCGATCAACAACTCGAACGAGCCGTGGTAACGGCGGCAGCGATCGACGCACCGTCCAGCCGACGAGTTGAATTGGCGACCACGATCCCAATCGATCGCTACGTCCCCTGATGACCCAACACAGGCAAAAAAATGGTTGGCAAAAAGATGAAGGCACTCAACACTCCCTCGTTTTAATCTTTTTGTCGCACCAATCTTTCTGTCGACCACTTACCTCGATCCGTAAATGCATCACTCTGTAATGAACAGCGTCGCATCGTACTACTATCACACAGCGACTATCACACAGCGACTATCACACAGGGGGGGGGACACTGACCAGGGAAGGTTAAAAAATCGCAGGTTCAAAAATAGGACACGTTTGCTTGAGCAAACTGAGGCCGAACAACGATCCGTATTTACTGAGTGGCAAGGAGTGATCCAGCATGAAGGGTCCCCGGATCCGCGTTAATCACGCTGTAAAAACAGCAGGACATACGAATGGGGGACAGACGAATGAAGCTGGGCAGAGACCAAGCGTATCATTCCGCGAGCGGCGGCGAACAACGACGCCAACGAGCCGAGACAACGATTGACGCATTGCGCAATGGACGGTGCGAATTGGCAACCCGTTACAGGCAAAAACATGGGTGGCAAAAAGATGAAGGCAGAAAAGGGACTCGCTTTCCCGTCTCTCCAATCTTTCTGTCGCACCAATCTTTCTGTCCTACATCCGCTATCACCTGCCGAGCACTCCTCACTCCTCACTCCTCACTCCGTGTCTCCGTGTCTCCGTGTCTCCGTGTCTCCGTGTCTCCGTGTCTCCGTGTCTCCGTGTCTCCGTGTCTCCGTGTCTCGCCTCCCACCCGCTCGTCAACCAGACCTTGCCAGTCCGCAACGTGCACGGCATAGTTCTGGCGTCTATAAACCAATCGTCGTGATGCTCAAGTCTTTGACATCCGACCAATCGCCTAAAGTTACCGTAATCGTAGTAGCCGCTCCGTTGCGTACGATGCCAAGTCTAACAGCTTGGCCCGGCCGCAACCCACTTGCCCGCGATTGGAAGTCGGCCGCATCGCGAAACGTCGATCCATTGATTGTCGTGACGAAATCACCCGCCATTAGTCCAGCGGCATCCGCAGGTCCCGTTGGGGCGACTTGCGTCAATTTTAGCGCGTACGGTACGCCCATCGCTGCGATGTCGGCCGGCGACGCAGCGTCCCAGCCAATACCGGCCCACCCAACGCTTTCGGGCGAAAGAGCTCGCGAGGATGCGCGGAAATGGTTGATATCGAACAAATAATTCCGAAACAGAAATCCGGCTATGAGCAACGCGAGTACGGCGACGACGATAGAGAGGCGAACGCGTCTCGTGTGGTTTGTGGCAGATTTGGTTGCCATCAGATCGCACATTTAAATGACGAGAAGTGAAACCACATAAATGCCAGAACGGTCGCCGAGCAGCGGGGCGGCGACAAAAGATTCTCAATTGTAATAAAACGCGACTTCGCCGCTCCCGTGGATCGGAATGGTTATCCGCCGTTCGATGGTTAGCTTGTAGGTTTGTGTGTCAGATCAGAAGTTGCGTGAAATGAATGGACTGCTCGGCCGGGCCGGAACATAGACGGATACAACCGCCTATACTCCTTACCCAGCTCAAAAGCTCGACGCCATTCATCTTTACCTATAGTTTGTCTTCGTTCGCATAAAGGTTCACCGTCATCCGTCAGGAAGTCTGCAATAAGAGGGTGGAAGTTCACGAACCTTCCTGTTGCCCCCGGGCCTGGATGAAGATCGCTTCCTAGCCCAGGGGTAAAATCATAGGTGTTTATCGTAACTAGCTTCTGACCAACCTTTAGTTCGCTAAGTGATATCTCTGATGGCTCAAACTTCAACATCGCCACGCAATCTAGCTCATCAGTATAGGCAGCGACATAGATTGGATCCGCTTCAATCACCACGGCAGCTCGACTATCGCCGAATCTAAGATGTTCCTCAATATAGATCACAGATGAACGCCCCCACTCGGAGAAACCTAGCCACCAATCCCACGCCCCTCCGAAACCGCCCAAGTCAGGGCGTTGCATCCGAAGTTTTTTCTTCGATAGCGATAGCCCCAGAGGGTTTGAGGCACCGTGAGGCGAGTGGTATCGTGGTTTCTTGTTTTTCACAGGCTTGGGTCTATCATTTCAGGAAACTCATTTTCAGTCGGATATCGGTACGCATCACCGAGTCGGGAAAGTTGATTGTCCATTTGTAAAACCTCGCAAGCCCGACTTCGGTGGATGCGCTGGTTATCCGACGCTCAATTCTAACTTTTGAAAAACGTCGAAGCGCATTCCTCTGCTTCGATCTCGCAAAAAAGCATCTGCCCCGCACCATCGCGGTAGTAGATCTGTTGTCCGGACACGCAGGTCTGCTCATTCTCCAGTATGAAGAAAATCGCTGGAGCACGGGCGTCAGTATCTGGAAGAGGTACCGTTACATCGATGCAAAAAATTACGGCATCAGCCGGGTCTTCGGCCAAGCACTGGCGATAAACCTCGATTCCATGATTGAGGTCGGTGATCTCGATTCCTGCAGTCGCCATCACGCGGACCTGATCACCATTGGCAGCCATTGCGAACGGTGCAAATCCATCGTTTTTGTCGACTTCCATTCGTGCACTGTGCATTGCTTGATGAAGCACCAACTGAACGGGACTCATGCAATTGCCTGCGACACGATTGGGTTATGGAGTGATTCAGGAAACAGGGCTTGGAGGTGACGCGATTCGGTATTCGGGTAACGGTAGCGATCACGTGGTCGCCGCGAACGACTGACCACTTCAATCAACTCAACTCGGCGACTCACGTGCATCGCCTGGTTCACACCCTCGGCATGCAGCTATTTCCCAGCAAATATCATCGCGCCGCTTCCAAACGAACGAAACACCACAAAAGTATCGAACTCGTGCTCGAACGACATGGCTTGCTTTTGGTCTCCAGAAAGGATGTTTAACGCTTTCACAGGCGTGTCGAGCTGAATCAATTTCGGCTCACCAGGAGGAATAATTTGCTTTGACGATGCGAATTCGATCTGCATTGGTTCCGCCGGGTGTTCCAACTCGATGAGGTTGCGTTTCCCGGTCTTTACTCGGCTGACAAGGGATTTGACCATTGGGTTGATGCGTTCGTCGTAAATTTTGTGGCGAAATGGACCAAAGCCCTGCCAAACAACAATCCGCTGTGCCGCAGCACTGCGTTGAATGTCAATTTCGTAAGAGATCGGGGTTCCAACAGTGATATCGTTTTTCGTAGCAGGTGTGCTTGGCTGCCCCGGCGATTGCCGAACGAAGATCGTCTCGTCATTGGTCAAAATCTCGTTTCCCGAGGAGAGCGTGATTTTTGACACCGACAGATTTCCGACGAGATCAGCACCGGAAACAAGAGTCCCCTTGATCGATAGGTATTCCCGCCATTCAAACCGATCAACAAGTGGGTTTGGCGCGAATGGATCAACTTCGTCAGCCGTTGAGTTTTTGCCATGTTCAATCGGAGCTTTAGCGAGAAGATTTGTTTGGCACGTGATCAATAATGCAAGAATAGACGCGTTTGTTGCAGTGATCGTTGAATTCATCACAAGCTCCAAAAAAAGGGGAAGAGAGACGAGACGTGCGGTGGTTTTCATGCGTGTGTGAACGGGACGGTTCACCCAGCACGGACGAACGACGTTGTGATGGCATATTTTCTCTCCACCCGTCCTTCGGACGAGTAGAACGGAGTCTCTCGGATGTTAGGATACGCTTTGTGTTCACAGTTTGCCACAGATTTCTCCTTGTGGTGTCACAATATCTGACCCTTGTCCAATTGATCACCGAACCCTCTCAGAACCGAACTGCCGCCGCCGCATCCGGCTCCCAGCCGACGCCTCTCACCTGGCATCACTTTGCACTCTTCAATCGCGTTCATGTTCACAACGCGAGCACTCCGATTCTTAAAAATTCGCCTGACTCGTGGCGAATACCGCACCTAATCGCCAGCCCGCAAATCCTCGCCAATCATTGCGAATGAGCGACGCATGACGGAATTGTGAACAGAAAAATGGTTGACAGAAATATGAGAGCTGAAAAATTGAGGACTCGCTTCTCAGCCTTCAAATTTTTCTGTCGCAACAATCTTTCTGTCTTACACCCGTTAATCCTTGGCACGTGCGAGCACAACAAACCAGTCTGTACCGAGAACGCCGGCCAGCGAGCCAAACTTCCCTCGTTCGGCATTACCCGAAGTCAACGGTACTATGCAGTCATCCGATTCCCAAAGAGTCATTTGCCTCTGTTGCCTTTTCGGCGTCGCGAGCATACTCGGTTCGTTGTGATTGGAAGTCATAATCGAATCAAGAACTTCAGGGCCTCGCTGGTTGCCTGATTGACGTGTTGTATAGCGCGAATGGGGCGCCGACTCCGGGTCTCCGTTTGCAACTCGCCATTGACGTTACAAACGGTGTTGCCTTGGGGCGTGAACAAACCTTGGGCAGAATCCAACAGTTACAAAATTTCGGAGCTAATCCCGTTCACGGTCGCGCACACCACCTGCGATCCATTCATCCTCACTACCTCTCTGTGTACGCTTCAAACTACGATTTCAGCCAATGATGCCTATACGCAGCCTGCAACACTCAATACTGGGCCTGTGGCTAGCAGTTACCCAGGCGGGATTCACACCCGCTCGTCAATCAGACCTTGCCAGTCCGCACGTTCACCGCATTGTTATTCGGAGTTGTGCGAACCGGTAACGATAAGGCGTCATCATAGGTCAAGTTTACGTGTGTAGCAAATACCGGCCGAGCGATTCATCAGTCTTTAATTGCCAGACCCGATGCGATCTTGAATGCCGATAGGATCGCCAGCAGAAAAAACAATCCGTAAACCGGGCTGAAGCTCTGGGTAAACGCTGCCATACGGAGATCATCAGCGTTTGCCCGAATCTTGGACCGCAGTTCCTCTTTGCGGGCTTTTTTCTGATTGAAGTGCTCACCGGGCGGTGTGCTATTCCAACGAGTTCTCGCTTCTGTCGCCACGTCGACCGGAAAATCGGAGAGTTGTTTTGCTGTTGTCGCCGATTGACCGGGAGGCCAATTCACAGGTTCTCCCGCAACGTCCCGCTCCTGGATGATTTTCATCGCCTGGACCACCGCCATCTCCTCATCCGTAACGCGGACGTCATTGGTGAGATTCAGAAGTTCCAAATCAAACAGCAATTTTGTCCCGACATACTTACCTCCGATGATCGCCAGAAACGAAAAAATAGCCGCTGTGATGCCTGGTGCCCATCCTCGGATGTTTCCTGCGGCCATCCGGACTGCCATGCCGACCAGAACTCCGATGCCCAAGGCGATCCAGCCAACCTCATGATGGGTCCAGTAGGTGATAGCCGCCCAGGCCCACGCCCCAACCGCTCCGCCAATCACTCCTGCAACTACCCATTTCAGCTGATGAATCATCAAGGTCCTCGATTATGAATGGCCTGCTTAAGTGTTCGCTGCAAGCAGGAGGGCCGCGATCATGACGCTCATGCGCGTACGCGATTAATCTATGCTCGAATAACGGTTGAGGTCACCCGGCACGAACGGAAAAGCGACCATTGGGAAAATAGTTTTTTGAGTGCTCGGGTGCACCGGCGTGGTTCGCCACACACGTAGCACCATGATTCACTGCCAAGTACTCTCGACAAGAGGATTGTATCGCCGCCGGAATCGCAAAACAAATCGATCGTGAGTGGAAACATGCAGCCCGACATTAGATGCAAATGCCCTGTTTTTGAATCGCCGAACGACCCGACATTGTGTGAGAGGCTCTGCGTAGGCGAACATTACCGATCACCCGGTCGGCGCGGTTGATCTTCCATTGTCGAATCGCCCCGACTCGCCGACTCGGGTGCATCGGATAGTTCGCCCACTTCGTCTGTTTGGGGCGGGAGATAGTCTACCATCTCGTGAGACCATCGCGGATCACCGTCCGAATGTTCAATTGGAGATTCAGAGATGGAGTGGATGTATCGGTCGACGAGGACATCATAGTCGTCGCGTGTCTCGTACGTTGGCCGGAAATCGTCACGCAGCACCCGTAGTTGCGTGAGAACATTATCAGCGTTGTCGTTTTCGAGTTCAACGATCGTGTTTTGAATCAGGTCTTTCGTCGCTTCGGAGAAGTAAATGTTGGATTGCAGTCGATCCAAGGATCCGACGATCCATGCAACACCGAATGACATTGCGATCGCACAGATGCCCAACGTGATTCGTGTTGTGCGGTTGTCGTAGAACTCGGAGATCAGCCAAGCGATTGGCAAAGCAGCGACGAGCAACAGGATCAGTTCGAGCATCGGCTGGCACTGTCGTAAAAGTCACGATTTCGTTGGGCGAACGACCCGCATCACCGAGTCGGGAAAGTTGATTGTCCATTCGTAAAACCTCGCAAGCCCGACTTCGGTGGATGCGATGGTTATCTGATCCATGGCCCCGCGTTCGTAAAGAACTAGCGTAGCAGCCGCCATTCAGGTTCCGAGAGACCAGGTCGTTCGCACATTGTAAATCTGCGCCCACAGCAAGCACAATCATATCGTCCAGTGACGGACACATCATAGTAAAACTCGATTTCGTCAACATTGATCATATGGCTGGACTTCTCAAGGTTGAGCGGGCTTGCCGGTGCTCCTTTCGTCAGTATTTCACATCGGCATTTTCCTTCCTTAATCAGTGACAACATCATCAGCGCCCCATCAATCACGATTCGGAGGCGCTTGTCAGAAGTATCTCCGTAGAGATCCAGTTCTCTGGCAATCGTGTCCTGATGCTCGGTGAGGTGCTGGAGATAGTCAACGCTAAAATGATTCACTAAATCGTATAACGCACTGCCCACGCTCCCTTCGCGTCCGCTGCTAATCGCGGCGAGAAACGCGCGAGATTGATCTTCTATGGTCCATGCCATCAGAGGTTTCGACAAGGAATTCCTGTGTTTGTCAGATAACGTCCGCCGTGACCGGGGACGGCGAGTAGATTTTCCACTTGTAAAGCACGATGCCGTCCTCCGTGTCCACGGCATTGTTATCCGTCTGTCGGCTCGGGTACTGGCTTGAACTCGTATCTGTCCGTTGCCGGTATCCGAAAAACACCTTTGATGCTGGCAACTGGAATCTTGTGTGGAAACCAAACTTCGACCCATGGAATGCATCCGCCCTCGATTTGTCCAACGGCTTCGTTGAAGTTAGCAGAGTTAGGAATTATGTCAGGCGAGAGAGATTCACGATCCAACTGAAGGAGAATCTGATCGGAGTCTTGAGCAACGAGTACATCCCAGCTGTTGCCCCACTGTCGCATCACTTGGCGTTCGGTAGGTGTTGCGAAATCGAATATGCTAACGTACTTCTTAAGATAGCCGTAGCTCCGATCGGATATATCACCAAAACGTTTTGGGAATCGCCCGCCGACGTTTGGTTCGATTGCCCCCGAACTCCGAATTGCATCCCAGGACGTTGGCGAAGTCACATGCCAAAATCCATTTGAGACAAAGTCATAGATCTTTCGCCATGAAGGGTCGCTGCCGATGCGTTGGTACTCCGGCTCATCGCTATCGTCAAAATTTGGAATGAAGCGATCCATGGTCACCAGTTACGCAAATCGGATAACGGCACGCATCAGCGGGGACGGGCGAAAGACTTGCAAGTATACTGTATCGCGTGCCACCCGTCCTCCGTTGCATGCGATTGTTACCCGTCGAGTATTGTCTATCCGCAGGTCAGGTAGTATCCAGAATCCAGGATCTGGTACTGGCTTTCGCAATCAGTGCAAGTAACCAGTGGTTCGAGCATTCTGGCTTGGTTTGCGCCGACCGCCTTCGCGACGAAGTGAAATCGAGCAGGAAAGAGAAAGCTTGAGTGAGCGAGAAGGTCTTCCAAGCCTGGAGTCGTCGCAATCGTGCGTTCAACCGCCAATGGATCATCAGCGCCGCGCCCGACTTCCTTCATCTTGGAAACGATTAAGCGATTTTTGGTTCCTGGGAAATTTCGGATGAGTTGATCGACCACCTTAAGCAACCCGAGTTCGGTGAAGAGCTCATGAAATGACGTTGAGTCAAGCAGGAATTGCTTCTCGTCATCCGTAAGTGTTGCGAGCGAATGTGAGCGACCGCATTGCGGGCACAGTGTCAGCACTGGGTCGAGCATTCGCTCAACGGATGGGCAGAATATCGTCATTGCTTCTGTCGGGTAACGGCCAGCGTCACCGGGGCCCGTGAGTTGGGTATCCATTCGAGAAAACGAGCCAACGGG
>NZ_BAABGA010000099.1:0-121225 GCF_039541335.1 Novipirellula rosea
ACTTACCCAGGCGGGATTCCCACCCGCTCGTCAATCAGACCTTGCCAGTCCGCACGTGCATCGGATGGTTCGCCTCAGAGAGCAAGCGATGAGAAAATTCCGAACACGCATAGAAGAATCATGGCGGACGCTAATGACACTGGCAGAATCCGCGATGCAATACGTGCGATCTTCGGCATCTCCCCAATGCTTAATGGACGTGGATCATCAGGCATCCGGTCAAGCATCGCAGACACTAGCGAGCGATATGCAGCGGATTCTGAATGAAGAACTACAGCTGCGGACAAAACTGATAGGGCGAGTGATATCCACGTTCCCCAAAGAGTCGACAGAGTTGCAAGAGTATGTGTCGCATAGTGCTCTTGTAACGCAACTAGAATCGTCAGTGCGCCAGCAGATAAGTTCAGCATTGAGCGGACCCAGTCCATATACCGTTGCCCTGCTAGATTGTTCAGTTCAACAACTCGAAGATGCCTTGCATTGGAATCGGGTTGTGAAGACGGTGATGTTTGCAAGTGAGGGATGCCTTCAAGTAGGCGAACGACCAAGTTCACGCGGCGGGCGCGTGTGACGTTGATTTCAAAACCGACGTTGCCGCCCGCTCGCGTGCAACGCCTGGTTAGGTCGCGTCGTGTACGTTGTTAATGATGCCACCATACGAATAGAGTATTTCCGTGGATGCCGCCGCGTTCTGTTGGAGGCCATGCAACGCCCACACAATTGCCTGCAGATCAGGGTCGCGAGTCAAGAGTCGAAACGTCCCCTCCTCAATCTCCGCATCGAGGCCACCGGTGGGTGATTTGAGCTTCATGCCTTTGATAACGCGAACAATCGCGTATTTGCCAGCGACGTGAATCAAATGGGGTCTTCGAGTTATCGGAATATCTGCGTTTTCAGTGTAGAACGTCTCGACGTGCTGGAGAATCGTAGGTCCCTCAAGTCCGTTGCTCGCATAAACGATCTTGTACGGCCAATCATAGTAGTCTGAGATTTGTATTGTGAACGAGACTCGCCCTTCGAGGGATTTCATTGGTGGAATAGAAGCTATACCGCCCAATGCGTCAAAGAGCTGATTCTTGTCGAGTGTTGACTTGATGGACGCGACTCCAAGAGTGCCCTCAACAGGTGAGAAAGATTTGCCACCGCCGTCCGGGTTATGAAAATCAAAGCGTGGCGCGGTATCGGTCGTCACAATTACATCGAGTTGCTTTGATTCAGTGCCGTCGTCATGGAACAGGAAGCCACCGAGAAAGACATTGCACTTGGACGGGGCATGCTGACGAAGGAAGTCGGCATAGATTCGTTCCCGCGAAACGCCAATGTCGCTGGTGTTTGGGAATACAGAAGCCGCGTCGGCATCACCGCGCAACACTTCGGCGACCTTGAGGTAGTAGTTGCGAAGACGGGCGTAGAACTCTCGTGCCATTCTCTTGCGACCTAACGGCAGACATCACCGAGGACGCGCGAAAGACTCAACCACTGCCAAACCGCTCGGCTCGCGTCCTTCGGTGGATGTCATGGTTATCGGCCGTTTCGGTGCAGTGGGTGTGAATGGCGTTGGCGTATAGTAGCATACGCCGAAACAGAGAAGCACGATCACGAGTGGAAAACCTTGAACGACAATCCGTACGATCCACCAATAAGCACGCAAGAACATTCTACCGAAAATGTGCCGCCATATTCGGCGACGAAAGTTGTTTTTGCGCTCTCTGGAGTCTGCATCTTGCTGTTGTTCTTGGCGTTCGCATCAATGAGCGTCTACTTCGCGTTGAATCCGAGTGCCTTGCAGTCAGGGAATCAGCCTAATCCAGCCACATTTGGCCGTGATGATGTTCCGGGATTGGTAATGTGGTGTGCGATATGGCTGTGCCTTGCGGCGGGAGTCCTCATGCTACTACGTCACACTTGGCGTTTGATGACACGAAAGTGAAACGCCGCTCTTTGTCCGATAACGTTGGCCGTCACGGGGCGGCGACGAGAGATTTCCATTTTCCAACAATGTGACTTCGCCGCTCCCGTGCACGGCTTTGTTATTCGCCGCTCCTGGCGCTACGTCATCCATTCAGCAACCGGTCGTGGCAGTATCTCGCCACAATTGGGGCACCGCATGCCAGGATTCGCGGTGTCGATAAGTGTACCAAGTTCGGAGCAGCAATCGCAAGCAATGTCGGCAAGAACGCGAGTTGAGATAACGCGGCGTCGCGCCCAGTCGTCGTCAGGCAGCATTATCATGGTGCCAGCCAATCGCTTCGGGGCGATCAGCACTGAGGGCATTGATTCAAGGGCAAAATTAAGAGAACGATCTGGATGTGGAATTTCGAGACGATGTTGACGACCAGTCTTGCGACAGACGAGCAGCGTGGAACCGATGTAGCCATCGTCGAATGAGTGGTAATGATATGTGCCAACGGAGAAGGCGAGCTTGCATGCAGTGCATTCGATGTCGGCTGGCATGGTCGCAGGGTCTCGATTTCAATCGAATAACGGTTGAGGTCACCCGGCACGAACGGAAAAGCGACCATTGGGAAAATAGTTTTTTGAGTGCTCGGGTGCACCGGCGTGGTTCGCCACACACGTAGCACCATGATTCACTGCCAAGTACTCTCGACAAGAGGATTGTATCGCCGCCGGAATCGCAAAACAAATCGATCGTGAGTGGAAACATGCAGCCCGACATTAGATGCAAATGCCCTGTTTTTGAATCGCCGAACGACCCGACATTGTGTGAGAGGCTCTGCGTAGGCGAACTATCTTTTTAACCCCGGGTCAGTCGGGTGGTATAATCGAATTCGACCTTATATCACTCGGTGAGTCAAGTGATTTGGGGTATATCACTCGATAGCATCATGAGTCGAGTGATATAGGGTTTTATCACTCGAGAGCATCGAGGAGTCGACGATCATGTCGGTGTTGAAATTTGAGGAAAAAGTGCTGTCCCATAGCGGACTTTCGGACAACGATCGAACTTGGTTCCCGCGGTGACTTTGCCGCTACGCACTCGCCCAGTCGGCGGTGGAGTATTGCCGCGTGATCCGGGATGACGGCATCTGTGGTGATTTATACGTGGATCAGCTGATCGCGGATCCGTGACGGGAGGCGGCCACGAAGGCAGGCTCGGGGAAGGACTGAGAAAATTAGATTGACAATTGGAAATCGAAGAGACAGCGAACGCTGTTTCCGCTTGCACCTTCGGTTACTTGGGTGGCACTCCGCTGAGGTCCACCGCAATCACGAAAACGGATTATTGGCGATCCGAATCGCCGTTGCAAGCAAATTGTTTGGAAAAAAGGTTTCCTGCTGCGAAGGAAAGAAACGCGAGGTGATCGGGAGCGGGGGAAAGTATTGAACAGGCGGTGAGGGAGGGAACGGAGACAAAGCGTTTCCTGTCGCCCCTTCGGGGCATTTACTCTTGCGTTGTTTTGTAACCCACGGCTCACGCCGTGGGCTACAACATGCCGTCCCTTTCGGGACTTGGGGATGATGGTTGATGCGATTGTTGCTGATTGCAGCAACGCTGAAACCGGGGAGAAGAATTGAAAAAGTTAAATTGAAAATTGTAAATTTTAAAATGGATGGGCGCGGCTCGGCGGGAAAGGATGCCACCGAAAATGATCCAACAGGAGGAAAGGGAGACAACAGAGATGAGGCGATCTGCGGCTCTGTTCCCTCCGTTTCCTTCTGTTCAAATTGTCCGCGCAATCTACGTTCATGTTTGCGGCGGGGGCATCTGGTGGGAGCGGAGTCGTGGTTGAATGGAGTCGGTTGAGAGTGGTTGAGAGTGGTTGACGGTCGTCTGGGGGCAGGATCTTTAGCAAGATCCACTACGGGAGGGTGGGGTGAGCCGGAGCGGAGGCGGAATTGATGGGCGGTGCGAGTGAGACTGAGGCAGGCCCTCACCCGGACGTGGCCTTGAGGGCCCGTCCGACCTCTCCCGTGCTGCGCTCGGGAGAGGTGGCTGGATGGAGACGATAATCGATGCAGCGTTTCCTGTCGCCCCTTCGGGGCTTTCGACCTTGGCTTGTTCCGTAACCCACGGCTTACGCCGTGGGCTACACGCTGTCGTCCCTGCCGGGACTTGAGGATGCTGAGTGACGCGTTTGTTGTTCGCTGCGGTTGCTAATGTTTGCAGCGACGTTGGCAAGGGTGGAAGAATTGAAAAAGTTAAATTGACAATTGTAAATTTTAAAATGGATGGGCGCGGCTCGGCGGGAAAGAATGCCACCGAAAATGATCCAACAGGAGGTAAGGGAGACAACAGAGAATACGCGGCTTGCAACTCTGTTTCCTCTGTTCGCTCCTGTTCAAATTGTCCGCGCAATCTACGTTCAGGTTTGCGGCGGGGGCATCTGGTGGGAGCGGAGTCGTGGTTGAATGGAGTCGGCTGAGTGTGGGTGACGGTCGGCTTGGGGGCGGGATCTTTAGCAAGATCCACTACGAAAAATGTAGCGAACGGAGAGGAGGGAATTTGTGACTCCGTTTCCTCTGTTTGCTCCTGTTCAAACAAGACCGCGCAACTAGACCGCGCAGTCGTCGCTCTTGTAGGCGATGGAGACTGGTGGCTCGGGCGAGACCTGGACCTAAGTAACCAGTACGGCGGGATCTTTAGCAAGATCCACTACGGGAGGGTGGGGTGAGCCGGAGCGGAGGCGGAATTGATGGGCGGTGCGAGTGAGACTGAGACAGGCCCTCACCCGGACGCGGCCTATGGGGCCCGTCCGACCTCTCCCGTGCTGCGCTCGGGAGAGGTGGCAGATGGAGGCGCTGGACGGGCGATAGACGTAGCGTTTTCTGTCGCCCCTGCCGGGACCTAGGGATGCTGGTTGACGCGTTTGTTGTTCGCTGCGGTTGCTAATGTTTGCAGCGATGTTGGGGAGGGTGTGAGTATTGAAAAAGTTAAATTGACAATTGTAAATTTTAAGATGGATGGGCGTGGCTCGGCGGAAAAGGACGCCTCCGAAAATGATCCAACAGGAGGAAAGGGAGATAACAGAGATGAGGCGACCTGTAACTCTGTTCTCTCTGTTTGCTCCTGTTCAAATACAGACCGCGCAATCGTCGCTCTTGCTGGCGATGGTGACCTGGGGGCTCGGGCGAGATTAAGATTAAGAATTCAGTGGGGCGGGATCTTTAGCAAGATCCACTACGGGAGGGCGGGGTGAGCCGGAGCGGAGGCGGAATTGATGGGCGGTGCGAGTGAGACCGAGGCAGGCCCTCACCCGGACGAGGCCTAAAGGGCCCGTCCGACCTCTCCCGTGCTGCGCTCGGGAGAGGTGGCTGGATGGAGACGATAATAGACGTAGCGTTTTCTGTCGCCCCTGCCGGGACTTGGGGCTGCTGGTTGACGCGTTTGTTGTTCGCTGCGGTTGCTAATGCTTGCAACGACGTTGGGGAGGGTGGAAGAATTGAAAAAGTTAAATTGACAATTGTAAATTTTAAAATGGATGGGCGCGGCTCGGCGGAAAAGGACGCCTCCGAAAATGATTGAACAGGAGGAAAGGGAGATAACAGAGATGAGGCGACCTGTAACTCTGTTCTCTCTGTTTGCTCCTGTTCAAATTGTCCGCGCAATTGTCGCTGCTGTTGGCGACGGAGAGCTGGTTGATCGGGTGAGACTAGGGTTAAGAGTATGGTTATGATTACGAGCTTAGTGCCGCGGGATCTTTAGCAAGATCCACTACGGGAGGGTGGGGCTAGTGGGACTGGACGCGGAATTGATACGCGGTGCGAGTGAGCTGGTGGCAGGCCCTCACCCGAGCAATCGCTAAAAGGCTCTGCTCGACCTCTCCCTGCTGCGCTGGGAGAGGTGGCTGGGATGACAGATGGTGACGCTCGCGCGAGCTGGGGGGGGCACCGGGATGTCGCTGAAAAGGCTCCAACCGGACTCCCCTACAGCGAAGCTGTTGGGGGAGATGGAGTCGATATTGCGTGCGGCTAGTTCGCTGATCCGCGGGCTTCTTGCAGCATGTTGACCATCTCGGGTAACAACAGCGACGAGGGCAATGCGTAGCTGACCACGCGACCAGCACGGGCGATGTTTAATCCGATCACGCGGCCGGAGGAATCGAGTACCGGGCCGCCACATTGATCGGGATCCAATACCGTATCATGCTGGAATACGCGATCAAATCCACTGAGCCGGACGTTGCGGGGGCCGTTGACACGGCTGTCGTTCTCGGATTCTTGTAGCACCCCAAACTCGCGGATCCCCGCGTTCATCTCCATCGTGCTGCCAGAACGCAGAATCGTTAACTGGACACTTTCACCCGGAAACATCCCTCGCAAGGTGTTGATCACGTTGTCACTGTTGAAAACCTCTTGCCCATTGATCGCAATGATCTGATCCTCGGGTTCAATCCCTGCTTCGTCCGCACCGCTGTCGGGCCAAACACCTTCCACTCGAGCTCGCCCATTTGTGCTGTTACCCAGCACCACGCCAAGCCGCCCTTTGTGCTCTACACGCCGTTCTAAAACACCAAGGCTGCCGATCCCGATCGGTCGTCCGGTGCGTCCAGGAGTGATAAGAAAACTACCTACCGGAGGCTGCTGAGGATAAAACTCGGCTGGCTTGAAATCAAAATTAGCATCGACTTTTAACAACGCCAAATCGTTCGCGCGACGCACCGCGGCAACACGCGCGGGCAGCAAGCGACCATCGTGCAGTCGCACACGAATCGGGTCTCCGCCACTGAGTTCGCTGCGTTTGGTCAGCACATAGCCGTCGGCGCCGACGACCGTGCCGAGAGCAACCGGACGCCCGCCGCTGGTCACTTGAACGACCGACTGCTGGACCGAGGCCAAGATCGGATCGACCAACTGCATCATTTCGCCGTTGTCGCGGCGGTGCGAGACCTTGACACTAAAGCCTTGACGCAGCCACTGCGGAGTCCTTGATTCTTGGGCACCGGATGTATCGGCAAACCCGATCGAGACCATGACGAAGGCGATCAGACCGCAAGTGGTTCGTCGATGCCGATTAAAAAGCAATGAATTCAAAACGTTGTCTCCAACAAAACGACACCCGAGCAGAAGGAAATCTCAATCTGCATGCGAACAAGTTTACGACCAAGCGACCACCATCGTCGATGGCATCTCGTTAATCCTCACGCCCAATTTCGACGACGACACGAACCCGTTGATTGTTACGGTTCACCCAAACCTCGACACGCTCACCGGGCATCGTGTCGGCGACAGCTTTGATCAGCGACCCGAAATCGCTCACCTTCACGTCGCCAAAACGCTCGACAATATCGTCCACTAATAACCCTGCGTCTTCGGCCGGAGAGCCTTTCTTGACTTCTCGCACGCGAGCGACGGACTCGGATTGATTCCCCGAGACCCCTAAAACGGGACGAAAACCGGGTAGCACGCCCCACGCTTCGCTGGCGGCCAACCGTTTCCATGAAATGTCGTAATGATCCACCGGGATATGCAAATTGTCGGCGACATCGTTGCCAATCCGGCTATGAACGGCAATCAAGCGTCCTTCGATATCAAATAACGGGCCACCGCTGTCGCCGCCGATCAAGGCACAATCGGTCACGATCGCGTCGGGGCGAACGGTCAAAATGCGTCCGACGCGAGTCACCGGGCCTCGATCGCGGTCGTAGCCGCCAGGATGTCCAGTCGCGATGCACCACATGCCGGGCACCAATTTATCACTGGTTCCAAGAGTGGCGTGGGGCCACGGTTGTCCTTCGTTTTGACCATCATTTATTTTGATCAATCCTGCATCGACACTGCGGTTCATCCCTAACGTCGTTGCCATCACGGTGCGACCGTTGGACATGCGAATCACCGCACTTTTGCCAGGCCGCATCGCCACATGGGCTGCGGTCAGAATGTACCCGGTGTCGGTGATGATCACGCCACAACCCTGCGCCGCGCCGATCTGGACACTGACGGTACAATCTCGAGCGAGCCGCGAGACCTGCTGCTGCTGCTTTTCCAAAAGTCGCATCTGCTCGAGCGACGATGGGGTGCCGCCACGACTCAGCAGTCCTTGCAGCGGATTCGGTACCGAAACCAGGGTCCCGCTAGTGGTGGTGGTGGACGGCGGAACCGTACCCTGCGACTCAACAGCGGGAACTCGATATTGTCCGCGTTGCCTTTCCGTCGCTGACGATGGAAGAACAGTGTCCTGAGCCTCGATAGCGGGAGCGGCAACCAAACCGAATAGCAAAAGCCATAAGCAGGTGACGTTGATGGGGGTGGGCGTTAACGCTACTGTCGATTTCAATGGCAGCTCCTCGCTGAGACTTCGTAAACGATCTTGCGAACCTGAGTCTTCAACGAATTGTTTTCCTGGCGCATCATCCGCCGCCGACTCGATCGCGGCTTTATTGTAGCTGGTGTAGCAAGAATGGGAAAAATGAAGCCGACAAACTCCCCTGCCGAACGCATTAAAAACCCACCGAGCCCCCCTGTTATGCCTAAATTTCGCATTTTGATCGTCGGATGCGGCTACCTCGGAAGCGTGGTTGCCAAAATGGCTCACGATTCGGGACACACCGTTTTCGCCACCACGCGTCGCCCCCAGCGGGCCATC
This sequence comes from Novipirellula rosea, assembly GCF_039541335.1. Taxonomy (NCBI): domain Bacteria; kingdom Pseudomonadati; phylum Planctomycetota; class Planctomycetia; order Pirellulales; family Pirellulaceae; genus Novipirellula; species Novipirellula rosea. The sequence continues at coordinate 8,546 of NZ_BAABGA010000099.1, forward strand.
GAGCTTCGGCAACAAGGAATTGAGCCGATTCTTGCCGATTGGACGAATCGTTCTAGTTTGCAGGCGTTACCGGAGGTCGACCGGGTCCTGGTCGCGGTCAGCTACGATTCGGCCAGCGGGTTATCGCGTTATGAGTCGCAAGTCGGCGGAATGCGGAATTTACTGGAGGCAGTGCCCGAGCAGGCCCATCTGTGCTACATCAGCACCACGGGGGTGTACCACCAGACCGGAGGCGTCTGGGTCGACGAACGATCGCCCGCGAAACCCAATCGCGAAGGGGGCCGGGTTCATCTGCAGGCCGAAGATTTGCTGCATCGCCATCGACCGGCCGCCCCCTGGATCATCCTGCGGTTAGCGGGAATTTACGGGCCTGGCCGAGTGCCGCGGATCGCCACTCTGTTGGAGGGACAACCGATCGCGTCCGCCGAAGACGGCTACCTAAACCTGATTCACGTCGACGATGCCGCCGGTGCGGTGTTCGCAGCATGGCAGGATTCGAGCTACCGAATGTACGTGGTCGGGGACGACGAGCCGATGCCAAGACGAGACTTTTACTGTGAAATTGCCCGCCAATGTGGTGCCGCGACTCCCGTTTTCGAGCCGCCACCGGCCGGTTCGGCGAAGCAAATGCGAAGCGAAAGCAACAAGCGAATTTGGAATCGTCGACTCAAGGGGAACTTATTACCCAGATTAGCCTTTCCGACCTATCGTGAAGGCTTGGCCTCGATTCTGAAGACTTGAGGAAGGCCTGACGCATTGAAGGTGGCCTGTGGCATTGCGGTGATGGGGCCGTTCCGTCAGGAAGTGCTTCGGTTTTTAGCAAATTCGCCGGACGTGGCCCTAAGACACTTGGTTTGGAATGTTCCCTCATTCGGCGCCGTTATGATGTCAACCGGGTTTTCGTTGTTCCCCGAGACGGCGTAGAATACCGCACCCGCAAATTCATTCCTTTAAAAATCATTCGTCATGTTGATTCGTAAACCTATTTTCCCAGGTGTGATCGAGCTTAATTTTCAAGCTGGCGAGGTTCTCGGTTGCAACGTCTACTTGGTGTACGATCAAGACGAATGGATTCTGATCGACATCGGATACGAAGAGACGGTCGAGGATTTCGTCGAGATCATTCGGCAGCTTGATTTCCCGCTGTCACGCTGCAAGACGCTGGTCGCGACGCATGCGGATGTCGATCACATCCAGGGGCTTGCCAAGGCCAAACAGCTACTGAAGACGACGGTTACGGGGCACCCCAAAGCGGTCAAACCGCTTCGTGAAGGGGACACGCTGATCACGCTGGCGGAAATCGAAGCTCAGAACCTGAAGCTCGCGATGCCTCCGGTCGAAATCGAGCACGAGGTCAACGATGGCGACATCATCAAGATCGGCAATCTGGAACTCGAAGTCTGGCACACACCGGGACACACCGACAGCCAGTTGGCGTTCCGTCATGGCGACGTCTTGCTCAGCGGCGATAACATTTATCGTGATGGTTGCATCGGAGCGATCGACGCGCATCACGGCAGCGACATCAAGGCGTTCGTCAAATCGCTCGAGCGAATTCGCGACAGTGACGTCAAATGGTTGGCTCCGAGCCATGGCCCGATCTTCCGCAACGACAAAGACTTTCTAAATCGCACGATCGATCGTGTGCGTGGCTACTTAAAAATGGCCGACTTCGGAACGCTTGCCGACAGCTGGCCGCTGATGGACCAATGGGATGACGAGGTTGCCGAAGGCAAACTGCCCGAAGGGCTTGTCCCGCCCAGTGCGTAAGGTGTGGGATAGGCTTCCAGCCTTTTCGCCCCCACAACTCATGTCGAGCGAATTATCACCTCAGCTCGATAGGGATTTAAGCAATTAGCCGCAGGCAAGCGAAGCGCCACCTACGGACCCCAACGCTCAACTGCGGTTTTGACCCTGTAAGGGTCACGGCACCGTCATCTGTGACCCTTTCAGGGTCAACGATTATGAAACAATCCGTTTTCCGGTGGTGTTCGCTGCGCTCAAACCACCGGCTAATTGCTGAAATCCCTATCGGGATAAGCTCGTAAAAGTTATTGGGTATAAAAAGGCTAGAAGTCGATCCCACATTCAGCCTATTTTTCGGCGACGTCGGCCCAGTCGGCTAGTTGGATGTGCTCGCACTTTTTGCAGCGGACACGGATGCCGAGCGACTCGGGCATGATTCGCACTTTGCGTTGACATCCGTTGCACTGGATACGCAATACGTGCGGCTTAGCAATCAGAGAATCGAGTTGACGACTGGTCACCCCAGGGACGCTGACGTCATTGGCGAGCAGCACGGTTAACAGCGACTCGGTCAACTGAGAAACTTCGGCGATCCGGTCGGCCAGGCGGCGAATCGTGTCTTCGAATGCGTTTCGCACTAAACGGCCGTTGCCAAAATGACGGTCGCGGTGTTCGTACACCTGCTGAAAACCGACCAACAAACGATGACGTGCTTCACTGGGCAATTGATACTGATTTTGTTCGCACATCCCTTCAAAGATGCGGCCCAAGTCCGAGGGCGTGTAGTCCTCGAAATCAATCTTGGTATTGATCCGCGATGACAAGCCGGGATTGCTGCGAATCATCTTGTCCATCTCGTCGCTGTAACCGGCCAAGATCACGGCCATCGATTCGCGGTCGTCTTCCATCCGTTTCAGCAGCGCCTGGATCGCTTCGCGTCCGTAGGCGTCGTCGCCCGAGGCATCGACCAGACTGTAGGCTTCGTCGATAAACAGCACGCCTCCTTTGGCAGAATCGCAGAGCTTGTTGGTTTTCGGCGCGGTTTGGCCAGCGTACTCGGCAACCAGTCCGCTGCGATCGGTTTCGATCACATGCCCCGAGGGAAGCGTACCGAGCCCACCGAGGATTTGTCCGACAATTCGCGCGACGGTCGTTTTGCCGGTGCCTGGATTCCCAATAAACGCCATATGCAAACTGATCGGCATCGTCGCAAGCCCGGCGTCTTTGCGTTGCTGTTGCAGACGCAGAAAGTTGGCATAGCTGCGAACTCGATCTTTGACGCTCTGCAACCCAATCAGCGACTCGAGTTCTTTCATGGCCGCTTGCAGTCGCCGCTCGCGGTCGGCAGGGCACTCCGGTTCCGCCGCTTTCCCCGTCACCGCGCTAGCCTGCTGCTGTTCGTGTTGGTAGGCAACCGCCGAGGGACCTTCGGACGACGCGTTTCCAATCGGCGCTAGCGTCGATTTCGGATCCGCCGGATGCAGCGCCATGTCGATATCACGCTGCAGCGTATGCAGTGCGACCGACTCTTCGGGCATCGTTTGACCGTCACACTTGGCGACCAGATTGGCCAAACGCATTACGATCGTTTCGACCTGTGCCTTGCTGTCGGCAAGCGGGGCATAACGCACAAAGGGAGCGACCAGCGATTCCCAGGACAGCTGGTCGGCTTGCTCGAATAGCCCGGTGGCCGCTTCGCGCAATTGCCCGCCTTGCAATTGTTCGCCCCACAGATGTTCGATCATCGCCGCGGCGACTCGCTTCTCGGCGCTGGTCCAGCGATCGTCGGCGCGAACGATCGTGACATAGACCTTGACCAACAAACCGCGATGCAGGTCATCCATCAGCTCAACGAACTGATTCGGATTGCCTTCGATTAGCGTGGGATAGCGGCGCACCATCCACTGGCCGCAATGGTTGTACAGTTTCCCGCAGTCGCGAATCACGCGGCGCAGCAAACCAATCACACGGGCATCGTCTTTATCGTTCATCCTGCTCGTGCATCCAGCGGCTCAACCATGGCGACAATAGCAAACATGCGAGCCCCGAAAGCATCGCAGTGACTGCGATTGTACCAAACACACCGCCATACACGTCAACCGTCTCGGTCGGCAGCGGAATCACGCTGCCGGTGTCTCCGCCTTCGCTGACGCCAGTTAACTGGGAAATGATCGCCGCGAGGTACTGGCTAAACGCAGTCGCCAAGAACCAACCGCCCATCACCGTGCTGACGAGATGCCGAGGGCTGAGCTTGGTCATCGTCGAGAGCCCGACGGGGCTGAGGCACAATTCGCCCATCGTTTGCAGCAGGTACCCCAGCAACAACCAACTGATCGAAACCATCCCGCGTCCATTGGCATTGACGGCTCCGTACCAGAAGGCACCAAACCCGAGCCCCAGCAGCGCCAAACCAAACGCAAATTTAACTGGCGAGGAGGGATCGGCATCTCGCATTCGCAACTGCGTCCACAGTGCCGAGAAAACAAGTCCTAACAGCAGAATGAAGATCGGATTGACCGACTGAAACAAGCTGGCGGGTAATTCGGCATCACGCGATGCGATCCCCATCCCGACATTGCTCTCGCGAATCGTCCAATCAATCTCAAAGCCTTTGGCTTCATGATCGGCTCGCAATTGATCCAAATCGGAAATCGAGAAGACTTCACCGTCTTTCCACTCGTATCCAATCTGTTCCTGAGTCGGTTCGATTTGAATTGTTTCGCCGACCATCGATTCGGTCACCACCGACGCTTCGACAACACGATCGACATTGCGGTCGGTGAACAGGTTGACGCTACTGCCGGCCTGTTCAAAGAACGCGAAAAACAGCATTTGAAAGAAGATCAGCACCAACGCAACGATCATCCGTTGCCGTGGTATTTGATCCAATTTAAAGGTCTGGATGATCAGATAACCAAACGCGATGATCCCGATCACGGTCAAGACCAGCCCCGCAGGCTTACTGACTTCTTTCAGAAAGACGACCGCGATACTGCGGACTGCCTTTGAGGTCGCCGAGGCGTCTTCTTGGACGTCACCGGTAAAGCTATTGATCGTTTCGTTCGGGATCAGCTGGAGCGATTTACCATCGTCGGTCAGTGGCGAAAATCCGCTCACTAGCAGCGTCAAAACGGGAATCGCGACCAATGTCCCGAGATAAACCATCCAGTCGTGACGACCATCCATCCCCTCAGGCCGCTGGCCCTTGTCCGCACTCAAACCGCCTCGCGAGAGCGCGACACAGGCGATCGCCCCTGCGGCGACCAAGGCAACCGCGACAAAGATATTCACGGCGGTGGTCCATGGATTATCGGGATGGAACACCAGCATGCCGATGGCGCTGACCGCTGCCCCCAGCCCGATCAAACTTTGCGTCACCACGGTGGGCATCACAAACACGGCCAACCCGATCAACATCCCGATCGTGGCGAGCCCAAAACCGTAATGCCATCCATAGGTCTCGCCGACGTAGCCACACAACAAGGGGCTCATTGCGGCGCCCAGATTGATGCCCATGTAAAAGATCGTGAAACCGCCGTCGCGTTTGCCGCTGCCTTTGGGGTACAGCGATCCGACGATCGTCGAAATGTTGGGTTTAAAGAAACCGTTGCCAACAATCAGCAGCGACAGCGCGATGAAAAACGGCCACTGCGCTTCGTAGGTCATCAACAGATGGCCCGCCGCCATCAACACGCCTCCCAAGATCACGGCGCGGCGTTGCCCCAACACTCGGTCGGCCAACAAGCCGCCGAAAAACGGCGTCATATAGACCAGCGCGGTGTAGGCACCATAAACCGTATAGGCTTGTTCGTCCCCATATTTCAGGAACCCCTTGATCATGTACAGGACCAACAGGGCGCGCATGCCGTAGTAGGAAAATCGTTCCCACATCTCGGCAAAGAACAGCGTGTACAACCCTGTCGGGTGCCCAAATAAAGTGGATTGGCCGTCGTGCAGGTCGGCATCCGAACGCGTGGGTTTTACAGAATCGTCAACGCTCATCGTGAATTCAAATTCGGGAAATGCAGGTTCGAGGACAGGTTAAGATGCCGAAGCAACATGGATGAAGTTGGGGGGGAGTCGTTGTGTTCAGCCTTTGGCCACTTCGGGGGCACCCACAAGCGAGGGACCTTTGCCGTCGTGATAATAAACTCGGTTGCGGCCAATATTTTTCGCAGCGTAAAGCGCCTCATCGGCCCGTCGCACCACGGGGCTGGCGACGAGGTCATCGCGAGGCTCGCTGACTCCGACGCTGATCGTGACCGACAAGGGCTTGCCGCCCAAATCGATCTGGTGCGACGCCATCGTTTTGCGAACCTTGTTCATTTTGTCCGCGGCGATTTGCAGCGGACCGTTCATCAAGATCGCGAACTCTTCGCCACCAAAACGGGCGACAATGATGGCGTCATCAAGTTCTAAACGCAGCAGCTTGGCGACTTGCTGAAGCACTTGGTCGCCGACTTGATGCCCGTGCGTGTCGTTAAAGTTTTTAAAGTGATCGATGTCGATCAGGGCCAAGGCAAACGAGCGGCCCCCCTTGCGAAACGTTGCGAAGGTTTCATCAAGCTTTTGGTCGAATGCACGACGGTTGTGCAATCCGGTCAAGGCGTCGGTGCGAGCTTCGGTGAGATAGCTCTCGATCTGCTTGGTTTGTTTATCGAGCTGGCGTTCGGCCGATTCCAGCCGAGTCTGCAACTGCTCGTTGCTCTCCATGATCTGTTTCAATAGCGCGATCACCTTGGGAGCCGTCTGAGCGGACTGGGCATCCACTCGCACCTCGTTGCTCAATTCTCCCAATCGCGTTTGATACTGCGAGACGCTGCCAGAGTATTCGTTTGTCCAGGCCCCGAGTTCTTGCAGCATTTGCAGGACGCGTTCGCGTTCGTCTTGAGACATCGCTACCCCCGCGGCTTGGTTATATTTGCGTCCGAACCGGTACCCTAGCATTAGCCCCACGGCCAACAGCACCAGGCCTGAGGCAATACCCACCATCGTTGGGACAAGGTTTCCCTGCAATAGTTCTTCGTTGATAACCGTTTGCCCAATAATAATTAACGAGGAAGTGCACCGAGTGGGCTGGCTAATAGTGGACCGCGTCGCCAGCGGGGTTTGAGGCCAATTGTTCTCCACGAGCGATCACAACCAACCCGCTTTCAGTGACGGTAAAACCGCGTGCCTCATCGGCCGCACGATCATACCCGATTTCCGTTTCTGCTGGGATGCGGACGCCTTTATCGACGATAACACGGCGTAAACGACAGCGACGCCCAACTTCGACCCCTTCGAACAAGATACTGTCTTCGACGTGGGCATAGCTGTTGATCCGGACGTTGGGACCGACGATGCTGCGTGCCACACTGCCGCCGCTAATGATCGCTCCTTGGCAAACCAACGAGTCGAGAGCTTCGCCTCGTCGCGAGGAGTGGCCTTCGCTGCCGAAGACAAACTTCGGTGGCGGCAGCATCGGTTGGAACGAGCGAATCGGCCAATGTTGGTCATACAGATTCAATTGCGGATCGACGCCGACCAAGTCCATATTCGCTTCGTAATAAGCGTCGATGGTACCGACGTCACGCCAATAAGCATCGCGTTTTCGATTCTCGTCCAAGAACGGAAAGGCATAAACGCCATGCTTTTCGATCGCCGCAGGGATGATGTTCTTGCCGAAGTCGTGATCGCTTTCGGTCCGAGTTGCATCATCACAGAGCTGTTCGAACAGGAACCGCGCGTTGAAGACGTAGATGCCCATCGATGCCAGACAGACATCGGGATCGTCGGGGGTCGGCATCGGATCGGCCGGTTTTTCTTGGAATCCGGTCAAGCGGTTATCCAAGTCGACCTGCATCACCCCGAATTGCCTCGCTTCATCACGGCTGACCCGCAGGGCTCCGATCGTGATATCCGCCCCCATTTTGCGATGGAAATCGACCATCGGCTTGTAGTTCATCTTGTAGATATGGTCGCCCGCCAAGATCACGACGTCTTTGGGCTGTTCGCTCTCGATCGCGTAGATGTTTTGATAGACGGCGTCGGCGGTGCCTTGATACCAATTATTGTCGATCCGCTGTTGCGGCGGGACAACGTCGATAAACTCGCCCAGTTCGCGGCAAAAATAATTCCGCCAGGAAAGGTTGATGTGCCGATCGAGCGACTGGGCCTTGTACTGCGTCAACAACAGCATGCGTCGCATCCCGCTGTTCAGTGCATTGCTGAGAACAAAGTCAATAATCCGATACAGGCCGCCAAAAGGGACTGCAGGCTTGGCCCGGTCTCGCGTCAAAGGCTCCAGACGCGAACCCCGCCCCCCGGCCAAAATGACCGTCAATGTATCTCGCATACGATTTTATTAGCTCCTTGCTTGCTTTGGATCGCCCGGCAGATCGATCGCCGGTGGACCGATCGATAGCGTACCAGATTAGTAGCTGGAAATGTCCAGCCCCGGAGCGTGAAAGAGCGTATTTTTGGCCTACGGTTTGCTCCGATTACGCGGGTTCTCGGGCACGCTGTCGCATCGGCAGACCATGGTGGTTTCAATCTAGGCAGACTTCGCCAAGTTTGCGGTTTGCCGGGTAGGTTTTACCGCCCTTTGGCCGACGCGGCACCACGCGTCCCAGCAGCCCCTTGGCGCCGCTCAGCACACTCACGGCACGCCGCGAAGTGTGACGACCGCAACTCTGGGGGATGCCACATTGCTGGGGGACGCAGCGAGGGCTCGCTACAATGAGGGTTGGTTCGGCGATCGCGCCGGGTAAAGATAAGCGGGGCAAGGACAGTTTTTTTAGATTCGATTCGTTGGGAGTCACCGTGATGGATAATCTGTGGAAGCGTGTAAGCGCCGTGTTGGCGGCGATGTTGTTTGGTTCGCTACTGACCGGTGCCGTGCTGAGCTTGCCTGAGTCGCTGCACCGCGACAGCCTCGCTCAAGACCAGTCGCGGGTACCGATGCAAGGCCAACACCTCGACACCGCGCAGGATCTGTCGCTTTCGTTTCGCAACGTTGCCGAAGCTTTGCGACCAAGTGTCGTTAGCATCAGCACCAAGCAAACACAAATTGTCGGAGGCCGGCAAAACCAGCGACGCGCGTTACCGCCCGGTTTCGAAGACTTTTTTGGTTATCAACCTCAAGCTCCTCAGCGGCGTGAATCCGAAGGGATGGGCAGCGGCGTGATCGTCCGCAAAGACGGCTACATCCTGACCAACAATCATGTCGTCGAAGGCGCCGACGAAATCAAAGTCCAACTGAACGACGGACGCATTGTTCAAGGAAAAATGGTCGGCACCGACCCCCAAACCGACTTGGCGGTGATCAAGGTCGATTTGGATGGACTGCAACCCGTGCTGTTAGGCAGCTCGGACGACATCCGTGTTGGCGATTGGGCCTTGGCGATCGGCAGCCCATTTGGTTTGGAGCAAACGGTCACTGCGGGAATCATTAGCGGCAAGAACCGGGTGCAAGGAATTGTCGACGATGGAAATGGCTTCGAAGACTTCCTACAAACTGACGCCGCGATCAACCCAGGCAACTCGGGCGGCCCGCTAGTCAACTTGCGAGGCGAATTAGTGGGGATCAACACGGCGATCCTGTCACGCAGTGGTGCAAGTGCTGGGATCGGGTTTGCCATCCCCGTCTCGTTGGCCAAACCGGTGCTCGAATCGATCATTGAATCAGGCCAAGTGAGACGTGGCTTCTTGGGTGCCCAGGTGGTCGATGTGACTCCCGAGAGTGTTAAAAAGTACAACCTCTCGGTGAACTCAGGTGCATTGATCGGTGGATTGCTCGAGAACCAACCGGCAGCGAAAGCAGGCCTGCAACCCGGCGACGTGGTCACCAAGTTGGATGGCCGGCCGGTGCGATCGGGAACGCAGCTGCGAAATTACATTGCCAGCCGGCCACCAGGCGCCGCCGTGGTGATGGAAATCATTCGCAATCAAAATACATCGCAAGTCACCGTGAACTTACAGGAACGAACGGACGAGGCGATGGCAATGTTTGGCGCGGGATCGCTGTTTGGCGCCGAATTGATTCCCGTGACTCCGGAAACCGCCAAACAATACGGTTACGAAGGACTGCGAAGCGGTTTGATTGTGGCGAGTGTCGAGGACGGCAGCATTGCCGCCCAGGGCGAATTGCAGGTAGGCGACGTCATCGAATCGGCAGCGAACATCCAAGTATCGTCGGTCGATCAGTTGTCGCTGATCTTGGACGAATCGCAAAAACAGCGGCAACCGCTACGATTGGTAGTCCGACGTGGCAACGCCCGAATGTTATTGGTCGTCCGCTAAAATCGCGGTCGATTGACTTCGAGGTAGTGGATGAGGCTACGAATCCCGCAGCATCCCCGCTTTCGCAACAGAGAGACTTTCGCAAGTTAGATTAGCAGTCTGATAGCCCGCTGCGGATCGTGCCGCAGACTGGTGGGCTTCGCCCATCAATGGCGAGGGACTCGTTGCCTCGTCCACTACGGCTGCGCGGGACTCGTTGCCTCGTCCACTACGGCTGCGAGGGACTCGTTGCCTTGTCCACTACGGTTGTGGTGGGGATTGGTGAGCTCTTCCAACAACTCTCTTGCATGCATTGGATTTCAGACGGATTCTCGGTTGTTGATTTTGCGTAAAACGGTACATTCGTAAGGATGACTGCTACTGCAAAACCGCTGCCGACCATCCGTCAATTACCCCCCAATCTCGTCAACAAGATCGCTGCGGGCGAAGTGATCGAGCGACCGGCTTCGGTCGTGAAAGAGTTGCTGGAAAACAGTGTCGACGCAGGCGCCTTTCGCGTCGAGGTGACGATCAATGGTGGCGGCACCGAACTGATCCGCATCAGTGATGATGGTTGCGGAATGACGACAGAGCAGCTGCCGCTTGCCGTGGCCAGTCATGCGACCAGCAAACTGCCCGACGAGGAGGCGTTATTCCACGTCCACACGCTGGGGTTCCGCGGCGAAGCATTGGCGTCGATCGGCAGTGTTTCGCAATTGACGATTCGCAGCCGCACTGTCGCCGACGACTGCGGATCGGAAATCAATGTTCGCGGGGGTGTGATTGAATCGCCGACGCCCTGCGGATGCCCGGTCGGGACAGTGATGGAAATTCGCAACCTGTTTTTCAACACTCCCGTGCGCCATCGTTTTTTGAAGACGGCACAAACCGAGCGGGGGCATATCGTCGAAGCGTTTACGCGAATCGCATTGGCCAATCCAGACAAGCACTTTGTCTTGACTTCCAATGACAAGACGCTTTACGACTTGGCGCCGACGACGCGATGGTCTGACCGCATCGCGGAATTTTTTGGTGGCGAGATCGCCGATTCGCTGATCCCTATCGAAAGCGACGACTCTCAGATTCGCGTCAGCGGCTATGCCTGCGACCCGTCGGTCAGCCGCGGCAACAATCGCATGCAGTACATGTTCCTAAACGGCCGGCACATTCGTGACCGTTCGCTGCAACACGCCCTAACCGAAGCGTACCGTGGGCTGTTGATGGTAGGCCGTCACCCGGTGTGTTTTCTAAGGATGGAAATGCCAGCCGACATGGTCGATGTCAACGTGCACCCGACAAAGTTAGAAGTGCGATTCACCGATGGTGGCCGCGTCTATGGACGATTATTGCAAACGCTGCGATATCAGTTCTTAAAAACCAACATGACGCATCGTGTCGGCCCTGCGTCGACACCCCAAACCGACACCGATTCAAGTGGTGGCACACAAAGCAGTGACGTCGCGGCTCCGGCACCGAGTGTGCTGGGACTTCCCAGCCGCGTCGAAGCCGAACAGCGCCAAGGCGTGATCAATTGGGCGCGTACGGGCGAAAGCCCCTCAATGCCCGCGAGTCTGTCGCCCACAAGTTCAATGCCAGCGGGCCCCTCCGCAGCAAGCACCTCGCAATCAATGCCATCGATGTCGGTGCCGGGATTCCGCCCCTTTCCCGGCAACGCTCCGTTCTCCGCGAATCCTTTGCCGGGGACCGCAGCGGGTGGTGCGCCGGGCAATGGCGATGCAGCGACGGGCGCCGCAGTGCCGCCGACTGATCCGGCAACAGGCGAACCTGCCGAGCTTGCTCCGTGGGATCCCCAGCCCGCCGCGAGCGATGGCAATCCGACGGTTTGTTACCTGGGGTTTCAAGTCCATAACCGCTATCTCGTCACACAAGACGAGAAGGGGATGGTGGTCATCGACCAACACGCGCTTCACGAGCGAGTGCTTTACGAACGAGTCAAGGACAAGGTGCTAGGCGGATCGGAGCGATTGGAATCGCAGCGTCTGCTGGTTCCCGAGCCTGTTTCGTTGACTCCGGCCGAACGCACCGCGGCGCTTGATTCCAAAGAAACGCTGGCCAAGATTGGCATTGAGATTGACGATTTTGGTGGCGAGACGATCTTGATCCAATCCTACCCGGCGATGCTAAAACGCATGTCGCCTGGCGACATGCTGCGGACGGTATTGGAATCGGTGATGTCGGCAGGCAAAGAGCCGGACGCCCAAGACCTGCTGAATCATTTGCTCAGCACGATTGCCTGCAAAGCCGCCGTCAAAGCGGGCGACCCGCTCACACGAGAAGAGATCACCAGCCTGCTGGAACAGCGTGATTTGTACCAGGACACGCACCATTGCCCGCACGGACGCCCCACCGCTTTGTTCTTTAGCCGAGACGAACTGGACCGCATGTTTGGCCGCTTGGGGCCTCGTGGACGAGCCAAAGGATAATCATCAAGCGGGCCCTCTACAAAGCGACTTCGCATCGCCACAGCGTGAATGGCTGACACCGTAGCGAGGGCAAAAATCTTGCCCTACTGGCACAGCATCGCTCCACACTGCAGCCGGCATTGGTCTAAACTATAGAATGCACGCGCCTTTTCGAGTGTGGAACGGAGCCTTATCTAGTTGACTCGAGCCCTACCCTGGAACGCCCCCCCTGAATCGCTGGGCCTACAAGATCGAGCTCGATCAACACGGTTCGCGTGCGTTTCTGTTCCACCTAACCAACGAGTCCATGATGGCATCTATTTTACTGTGCGAAGACAGCCCGACGCATACGGTGCTGATGCAAACGTTGCTCGAAGACGACGCTCACGAGGTACGCTGCGCTCAGGATGGACGCGAAGCGATGGCATCGATTGCCGAGCACATGCCCGAGTTGGTTGTCACCGATTTGCGAATGCCCAACATGAACGGACTCGAACTAGTCCAAGCGTTGGTGTCTGAACAATCACAGTTACCCACGGTGGTCGTCACGGCGCGAGGATCCGAGGACTTGGCGGTCGACGCACTTGCATTGGGCGCGGTGAATTTTGTCCCCAAAAACTCACTCAACATGCTGCTCAATCCTGTCGTACGGCAAACGATCGCCTACTCGGGCAGCGATCGATTTTCGCAGCCGCTGTCGGGACAACTGCGTTCACCCGAGTTCTATTTCAAGCTGGGCAATTATATTGAATCGATCAATCCGGCGACTCAGATTGTCATTCAAGCGCTGGCGGCCTCAGGAAAGCTTAATCCCACAAATCGAATCCGCATCGGCATGGCGGTGGCCAGCGCGTTGTTTAATGCGATTTGCTATGGCAATCTGGAACTCAGCGACGAAGATCCGATTGTCGCCAAAGTCATCGCCGGAGACACCGACAGCCAGGCTGAACTGACGAAACGTGCAGCGTCGGACCGCTATCGCAAACGCAGCGTCCACTTGAAGGTCTCTGGTGGCGACAAGGACACACGAATCTCGGTTTCCCATGATGGTAATGGCCGACTCGCTCGCTTCAACCCCGCCCCCGGAACGCCCGAATCGTTTGAATTGGAGCAGTGCCGTGGGATGATGCTGATCACCAGTTTTATGGACGAAGTGATGTTCAATTCAGGTTTCAGCGAAGTCGTGATGGTCAAACATCACGCGTGAACCCGAGTGCCAACGTAAGTCGCCCACGGCACGACTGCCGAAGCCCTCGCTCCCTGGCCCTCGTTGCCTGGCCCTCGTTGCCTGGCTCAGCCCAAAGCGGCATTGCGTTTCGTAGCGATGCTCGCCAGAGCGTGGATTGTTGGCGAGCAAATACGAATCACCACCGTCTGGCGACGGCTGCTACATCGAAGATAAAAATGCGTTAGTGTGCCATCACAGCGACCAACCCACCTTGGGGTCATCGTGGATTTGCGGAGCGTGAATCGCAGAGAGGCTCTTGATTCGGCTGCTAACCTTTTCGACCGCCGTTTCGTCGGTCAGCACTTCCAAAGACAAACGGAACGAGACCGTATCGGCGGGCTCAATCGTGACCACACGCCCCTGTTCGGCCTCGAACGAACGCGTGTTGGGAAAGTTCGTTGCGGGCTCCATACCAACGACGTAGCCATCACTTTTGGCGCCGGTGTTCTTCCACAAAATGAAATTGGGAAGCTGGCTGACATTAAATGTGACCGCCATGCCACGATTCTTTTCCGCACTGCGGAGCATCGCGGTGGTTTCGCTCGAATCGTCGCACACCAGGTTGGCAAAGTAGACACGTTCCTGATAGCCCGATTCGGGTTTACCAAATTGGTTCCACGTCTCCAGTTCGCTTGCCGACAATGCGTCTTTCGGAGCAAGTTCTTCGCAGGCCGCTTCGAGCACCGCGCCAGGTTTCAGAATCGGCGAACCGACGTTGATGTGATACAGCAACTGCATCGTTGTTGGAGTCGACAATTCGTTGGTGACGTCATCCAACAGATCCACTCGGTAGCTGCCGGCATGGACTCGCAATCGCGTTCTCATCCTCAAACGCTTGAAAAACAGTCGTGATTCGATGACTTCGCCAATCAACTCGAGCCGTCCGGACGCCTCGTCGTATTCGATCGATAGCGAATCGGCAGCCAGGTTCCCGATCCGTCCGTGCAGCGGGTATTTCAACTTGCCAGAATCGTCGAACTCAGGGGCTCCGTTGCTCTCCAATCCACAGCGGACGACCAATTCGTCAAACCCTTCGAGCCAACCGAGACCGCTAGGGTCGAACAGCGGAACTTGGGATGGATGGACCGGGCCGGTGACGGGCGAGTCCCAGCCGAAGCGAATCCCCTCGGCCTCGATTTTCCAGATTGACATCCCGCGAGTGGGTAACACGATGACCCGCATCACACCGGTGTCGATTTCGACGACTTCGACGTTATCCGACGCGCCACCAACAAAACGGCCATGGCGGGTTTTGATCTCGCCCATCCGTGTTTCGATGTCCATCGACAGGGGCGAGTCGCTATCCCAGGCGATTTGGGGCTCGCGGCGGTCCCATTTTCGAAGTGCGACAATTTCTGCCATGATCTATGAATCTTTGAATGCGAGGGCAATTAGGCGTCAGTGGATATGATCGAAACGAGTAAGGTCGTCTTTTTAACGGTTCTGAATCGGTGACGTTCTTGCCCGTTCGTTACGAAGCAAATAAAACATAACTTCCTCAGAAACCAATTTAGGGCGTCCATTTCAGCCCACCGAGCATTTTCGACTTCACTTGAACACGCTCGGTGACCGAAGAACACGTTTCCAGCCTGAACATACTCTTTCCCTCCGAGATTCAAAGGTACTACGATCGATGAGTAACGTTAAGCTGGATGAAGGCTTAATTAAAGGTGACTCCGTTGCGGGAATCCTCGACTCCGCCATGGACGCAGGCGAGGGATTGTTGCGATTGACCCCCACTTGGGTGCCACGATCGTTTTTGCATCCTGGACGTCGGATCAAGTTGCACCCCGGCGATTATTATCGCTTTGGTGCCGACCGTGGCGGTATCGACGAACGATGGTTTGGCAGTACCACCGAGGCGGCCAACGAAGGTCGAGTTTGGCACGAAGGATTGAGCTTTGTCCTTTTCGAAGGCAAAAAGTTCATGCTGAAGGACGCCGTCTCCGAGCGTGGTAACGATATTGTCGGCGAGGCGATCTATTCAAAATACGATCGTTGGCCCGTTTACTCGAAATTCTTTGACAACATGGGGCCGATCCCCCATCACATGCACCAAAGTTTCGAAGACGCCAAATTGGTGGGCCAAGAAGGCAAACCCGAAAGCTACTACTTTCCACCACAGCTGAACAACGTCGACAACAACTTTGCCTACACGTTCATGGGACTCGAACCAGGAACGCAGAAGGAAGACGTGCGTCGCTGCTTGGAAAACTGGAACGCTGGCGACAACGGCATCCTCGACCTCAGCCGCGCGTACCGACTCAAGCGAGGTACCGGTTGGTTGATTCCGCCAGGCGTCTTGCACGCTCCGGGATCGCTCTGCACGTACGAACCACAGTGGGGCAGCGACGTGTTCGGGATGTACCAATCGATCGTCGAAGGCCGCTATGTGCCTTGGTCGCTGTTGGTCAAAGACATGCCCGAAGAGAAACACCAAGACCTCGACTTCATCGTCGGCCAATTGGATTGGGAAAAGAACGTCGACACCCACTTCAAAAACAGCAACTATCTCGAACCGGTTCGCGACGAAGAACGCAGCGGCGATGGTTACGAGGACTTGTGGATCGTCTACGGCACCGTCGATGGCGAGCAGTTGTTCAGTGCTAAAGAGTTGACGATCCAGCCTGGTGCGAAATGCACGCTGCAGGATCCCGGTGCGAGCAGCTGGATCACCGTTCAAGGCCGCGGCCGCATGGGATCACTCGATCTGCAGACGCCCGCGATGATCCGCTTTGGTGAAAACACTTCGGACGAAGTCTTCATCTCGCACGTCGCAGCAACGAAAGGCGTCGAGATCGAAAACCTTGGCACCGAACCGTTGGTCGGACTACGGTACTTTGGGCCGAACACCCACAAGAATCTGCCCAAGGCCGGCAGCTAACACGGCTAAACGAAACGCCAGCGACTCACACGAACACTTTTAGGAAATCAAAGCGATGAAACTTCACAATGCAATGTGGCCCGGATTGGTGGGCAAAGGAACGGACGAAGGCCAAGAGCCACCGATCAGCCTCGAGCGGATGCTCGACTTGACCGCTGCGGCTGAAGTCGACGGCCAAAAGTTTGATGGCATCGATTACTTTTTGTTCCTGCCGCACACCAATCCCGAAGCCAGCGACGACGAGATTCGCAAGATCGCGGACTTGATCGCCAGCAAAGGGTTGGCGGTCGGATCGTTGGTCGCGCCGATTTGGCCGGGCACCGTAGGTGATTCGGCGATGGGTGATGCCGAGCAGCAAGCCAAGTTCCTATCGGCCGTGAAGATGGCTTGCCGTATCGCGGGGATTTTCAACGACCACGGCGTGCGTCAATACGGAGCGATCCGCATCGACAGCGCCGAGTTTGGTGTCGAAAAGTGGCGTGAAGACCCTAAGGCGAACACGCAAAAGATTGCCAACACGTTCAAGGAAGCAGCCAAGATCGCGGCCGACCATGGCGAGCGTCTGGCGGCCGAAGGTGAAATCTGCTGGGCTGGCATGCATAGTTGGAAAGACATCCTTGATCTGCTCGAAACCGTCGGGATGCCCGAATCGCTTGGATTCCAAGCCGACTTGGCGCACACCTATCTGTACTTGATGGGCTACAACGCGCCCGAACATGCACTGTTGCATGAAGGCTACAGCGACGAAGAGTTCTATGCGGCCTATGAAAAGATGACTGACAAACTTCGCCCCTGGACGATCGACTTTCACGTCGCGCAGAATGATGGCGAGGTTCACGGTGCCGGTTCGCACGACAAGACCGGAAAACATTGCCCGGCGGATGACCCCAACGGCAAACTGGATATCGTCAAGTGCTCGGGATATTGGCTCAAAGACGCCGAAAAACGTGGCATCAAGCACATTTGTTGGGACGGATGCATGTTCCCCAATGCGACGCTCGAAGACCCGCACACATGGAACACGATTCTCGATACCATGATCAAGGTCCGCGACACGCACTGCACCACGCAGAGTGCTTAAACCGCTTTTGCTAACGCTGCACCGCGAACGAACCGAACTCGCCTTTCAAACGCAACAAGGAAACACACACGATGAAGCCGCTTAATATTGGTATGGTTGGATACGGGTTCATGGGACGAACTCACTCGAACGGTTATGCCCAAGCGAACCACTTTTTCCCATGCGAATACAAACCGGTTTTGAAGGCGGTGTGTGCTCGTAACAAAGAGAAGGCGCAAGCGTTCGCGGACAACTGGGGTTACGAATCGGTCGAAACCGATTGGCGTGAGATGCTGAAGCGTGACGACATCGACGCCATCGATGTTTGCACGCCCAACAACTTGCACAAAGAGATTTCGATTGCCGCTGCCGAAGCGGGCAAGATGGTACTGTGCGAAAAGCCGCTGGCAATGAATCAAGCCGATGGCGAAGAGATGTGCCAAGCGGTCGAGAAGGCCGGTGTGAAAAACATGGTCTGGTACAACTATCGCCGTGTCCCTGCCGTCACGCTGGCGAAACAGCTGATTGACGAAGGTCGCTTGGGACGGATTTTTCACTACCGAGCTAACTTCCTGCAAGACTGGACGATCAACGCCGACGTGCCTCAGGGCGGTGCGGCGACCTGGCGTTTGGATGCCGAAGCGGCCGGCAGCGGCGTGACCGGCGACTTGTTGGCCCACTGTATCGATACAGCACTTTGGCTGAACGGCAGCATCAAGGATGTTTCGGCCGTCACCGAGACGTTTGTCAAAGAGCGGATGCACAGCGAAACGGGCAAGAAAGAGCCGGTCAAGATCGACGACGCTTGTAGCTTCCTCTGCCATTTCGATAACGGATCGCTCGGTTTGTTCGAATCGACACGTTACGCTCGTGGACACAAGGCGCTGTACACGTTTGAAATCAATGGCGAACATGCCTCGATTCGCTGGGATCTGCACGATCTGCACCGCCTCGAATACTTTGACCATGCCGACGATTCGATCGTTCGCGGTTGGCGAAGTGTTCACATCAGTGACGGCGAACAACCGTACATGAAAAATTGGTGGGTTCCCGGTTTGAACATCGGTTATGAGCACACGTTCATTCACCAAGTCGCCGACTTCCTCAAATCGCTGGAAACCGGCGAACAAATGCACCCCAGTTTCCGTGATGCACTTGAAACGCAAAAGGTTTGCGACGCGGTCTTGGACAGTGCAGCACAACGCGCCTGGAAGGACGTCTAATGACTCGCGAAGACCTACTCTTGGCATTGCAAACCGTTCATCAAGAACTGGAAAATGCGGACGACCTCGCTGACGAGGACGTCGCCCGGTTGCGGCAAACCATGGCCGAGATTGAAACGGTACTGGGGCGAAGTGATGACGAAGAGAGCACGCTGAGCGAGCAAATCAGTGAATCAGCACGTCAATTTGAAAAGTCGCATCCGCTGCTGACCAACACCCTCGGCCGCATCGCCGATATGCTGCAGCAAATGGGCATCTAGGTTCGGCACTGCTGTTCCTTTGCCTGAGCTCGACGTCGCGAAAGTCGCCAAGACTTTCGGCCCGAGCGGGCGAACCGGACGAAAGTCTTGACGACTTCCGCTAAGGGGAAGGCGGCGACGAGGCTCGCGGCACCGTAGAATGAAAGTGGACACGGCAGCGAACTGGAAACGCCATTCCTGGATCGACGAGACACTTCATGACTCCCCCGCCCCCGCCCCCGCCCCCGCCCCCGCCCCACCGCTCGCAAGCGACTGACACGCGGGCTGAAAAACGGGCCGGTGAAAACGGTGCACGTCAATTTGAGGTCCAGCAAGTACGAGCCGACGCTGCCGCCGTGGTTTCAGATCTCGTGGCGATCGAAGAACCGCTCGAAATCCGGGTGGTGATCGACGAGGACGGCAGCAAGAAAGACCGTTCGATCTCAATCACCATGCGAACTCCCGGTGCCGACGAACAGCTCGCCGTCGGCTTCTTGGTCACCGAGGGGATTGTGAGCGAGCGTGAGGATGTGGTTGCGGTTCGCCCGTGCCGCAGCGGTTCGGTCGTCCGCGTGCGACTGCGAGACACGCTGCAGGTTGATCTTCAGCGGTTGCAACGACACTTCTTTACCTCCAGCAGCTGCGGGGTTTGCGGCAAAGCGTCCATTGAATCGGTAGCGGTGCAAATTCAATCGCCGCTCAAACCAGGCACCCCCACGGTTGCCGCCGAAGCCATCGGAAAACTCCCTGATCGGCTGCGTCATGCTCAGAGACTGTTCGATCAAACCGGAGGTCTGCACGCCAGCGGATTGTTTGATTGCGAAGGCAGCTTGCTAGCAGTCGAAGAGGACGTCGGACGCCACAACGCGCTGGACAAGTTGATCGGCGGACAATGGATCGACGATGCCAGCGTCTTTGCTCGCTCGATTCTTGTCGTCAGCGGACGGATCAGTTTCGAATTGGTGCAAAAAGCATTGGTCGTGGGAATTCCGATCATGGTCGCCGTGGGAGCGCCATCGAGCTTGGCGATCGAATTGGCACAGCGGCACGGAATGACGCTGATCGGATTCACCAAGCCCGATCGTTACAATGTTTATCATGACTGCAAGCGAATCGTGGCGAATCAATTGCCGCCATCCTAGAAACGACTTGCTCCGCTCAATCACCTCCTGATCGAGGATTTCCCATGTCCATCGCAGACCAAGCCAACAACGTGGTTGCCACGGCGATTCCGACCCCGCACGGCGACGTGTGGCTGTTGCCTGCGAAATCCGACGATAAGTTAAGACTGAAACCGGTCAAACAGAAATCGACAGGCGTCTCGGCGGTCTTAAACAGCTTTCGATACGCCTGGGGCGAGGCGGGGGTCGTGCGTGGGACGCTGCCGCTGTTGCAGCTGAACCAGAAATTGGGGACCGATTGTCCCGGCTGTGCTTGGCCGGATCACGACGGCAAACGGGCCACGTTCGATTATTGTGAAAACGGCGCCAAGGCGGTTGCGCACGAAGCCGACACGCGGAAACTGACCGCCGATTTTTTTCGCTCGCACAGCGTCAGCGAACTCTCGACGCACACCGATTACTGGCTCGAACAACAAGGCCGGCTGACCGAACCGATGGTGCTGCGTGAGAACGCAACGCACTACGAACCGATCACGTGGGCAGATGCCTATGCAATGATCGCCGACGAATTAAATGGGCTCTCATCGCCTGATCGAGCCGCCTTCTATACCTCCGGCAAAGCGACCAACGAAGCGGCGTTTTCCTACCAGTTGTTTGCTCGGCAATTCGGCACCAACAATCTCCCCGACTGTTCGAACATGTGTCATGAATCGAGCGGTCGAGCAATGTCCAAGATGATCGGGATCGGCAAAGGCACCGCCAAACTCGACGACTTCGAACAGGCTAATTTGGTCTTGGTAGTTGGCCAAAATCCTGGGACCAACCATCCGCGGCAACTGATCGCGCTGCAACAAGCCAAACGCAACGGTGCCAAGATCATTGCCGTCAATCCGCTGCCCGAAGCAGGGTTGATGGGGTTCATGAATCCTCAAGAAGCACTCGGAATGCTAGGCGTTGCTACGGAGCTTACCGACCTGTTTTTGCAAGTCAAAATCAACGGTGACATTCCGCTATTCAAAGGGATCATGAAACAGATGATCGAGTGGGAGGATGCCGAACCGGGCTCGGTGATCGATTGGGGGTTTGTTAACGAGTATGCCGCAGGTTTGGATGAACTGCTTGACGACCTTCGCAGTGCCGACTGGGACACCTTGGTGATTCGCAGCGGGATCGATCGTGAATCGATGCGGCAGGCGGCTGATTGGATTCGTTCGTCGGAAAAGATCATTTTGTGCTGGTGCTTGGGAGTGACTCAGCATACCAACGGGACACAGAATGTTTGTGAGATGCTGAACTTGTTGCTGTTGCGGGGTGCGATCGGCAAACCCGGAGCGGGACCGTGCTGCGTCCGCGGGCATAGCAATGTGCAAGGTGACCGCACGATGGGCGTGTGGGAACAGCCGAAGGAATCGCTGCTGGATCGCCTGCAATCGGTGTTTGACTTTGATCCCCCGCGAAAACACGGCTTCGATTCTCAGCGGACGGCGTTGGCACTGCATCGCGGTGAGATTGATGTCTTCGTTTCGCTCGGAGGCAACTTCTTGATGGCGCTGCCGGACACTCGCTATGCCGCCGAGGGGCTAGCCAAAACACGACTCAATGTGCGGATCGGAACCAAGCTGAATCGAGCCGATTTGGTGGCCGGCCGGCAATCACTTATTTTGCCCTGTTTGGGCCGAACCGAAGAAGACGTTCGCGAAGCAAGCAATGGTCGTCCGCCACGCAAACAATTCACCAGCACCGAAAATTCGATGGGCGTGGTTCAGTCGTCGCAAGGCAAATTGACACCGGCATCCCCGAACCTGCGCAACGAGGTGGCGATTGTCTGCGAGATGGCCGCAGCCACGCTGGGGGACCGCGCCAAAAACCCATGGCGTGCCTGGGCAAACGATTACGACTTGATTCGTGATGGCATTGCCGCAGTGATCGATGGCTGCGAAAACTATAACGAAAAAGTTCGCCAACCCGGCGGGTTCTACTTGCCCAACGCGGCTCGCGAGCGCCAATTCAATACCGACACCGGGAAAGCCAATTTCACCGTCAACCCGATCCCACCAGACACGATCCAACCCGGCCAATTTGCGATGACGACGGTGCGGAGTCACGATCAATTCAACACGACGATCTATGGCAATCACGATCGCTATCGCGGTATTCTGAACGCTCGCCGTGTGGTGATGATGAATGCCGCGGACATGCGAGAAAAGGGACTGCAATCACGCGACCCTGTCGCGGTCACCAGCCATCACGCCGGAGAGACACGTACGCTGCAAGATTTTCAAGTTGTCGAGTATCCGATTCCTCGCGGGTGTGTGGCAATGTATTACCCCGAAGCCAATCCGTTGATCCCAATGACCAGCACCGATGCCTCGAGCAATTGCCCCTCGTTCAAACACACCGCCGTGACGATCGAGCGGTGCTAGAGCCACTGCCCGCGTTCCGTTCCATCGGGTTGTCAACGCCGATTTCACCATGCCCGCGGCTAATGCCGTCGGCTCACAAAAACAGACCAGCCTTAAGGTTTTTGCCGCTAACAATTGTAGCGACAAGCATCAGTCACCTCTCCCAAAATTCATTTTGGGAGAGGCCAGACAGGCCCCTTACAAGGGCCGCATCCGGGTGAGGGCCGACCGCGCACGTTGCGTGCCCCCCGGCTCCCGCCTGCTTCAGCGCCCTCGGTGCCGCATCACTCAATGCGGTCGCTTACAACGCGTGGGGCGTCATCGAAGCATCGAAAATGCTTTGCACGGCGCGGTCCAGTGCCTCGTCAAATTCTTGCTTCGTCTGGTCCGCTCGCAAATCTTGCAGCAGAGCCCGAGAGAAACTAGCGACAACGTGAGCCTGTTTACGCAGCCGCATATCCGCTTCCTCGCGGCTGTATCCTCCTGATAGTGCAACGACTTTGACGACCGCGGGATGCTCGACGCAGTCCAGATACAAATTGTCTTTCTCCGGAAGCGTTAGCTTCAGCATCACAAGCGTCTTGCCGTCCAGGCGGTCCAACTGCTTGATCAGAGCGTCTTTGAGAAGCTCTTCCGCTTCTGCCTTTTCTTTGCAGTGGATGTCGACTTCCGGTTCAATGATTGGCACTAGACCTGCCGCGGCAATTTTTTTGCCATAGTCGAACTGTTGTTCTACGATCGCATCGACGCCCGACTCGTTGGCCAAGTGAATTACCGATCGCATTTTCGTACCAAACACCGGTTGCTGTTTGGCAAGATCGAGTTTGGCATCAAGTTTGGGCATCGGTTTCATTAGCTGTACGCCATCGCTCTGCTCGGCAAGCCCTTCATCGACTTTCAAAAACGGTACAATTTGCTTGACGTTCCAGAGATAGTCTCCCGTGGGGCGTCCTTCGACTTGTCGCCGCAATGTGTCTTCGAACAAGATCGCCCCGATGATACGATCCTTCGTCAGACTGTCGCTCGTCAGGATCCGAGTTCGCATTTGATGGACCACCGCGAACATTTCTTCGTCGTTACTCCACCCCGACTCATCGACTCCGTATTGCCCGAGTGCTTTGGGGGTGCTGCCGCCACTTTGGTCCAGTGCTGCAATGAAACCAGGGCGAGTGCGAATGACGTGCAATTGTTGTTCAAAGGGGCTCATAGAAGAGTCTCGTTGTTTTTGTAATCGTGGTGCTGTGGGATCGCCCACCAATGGAAATGAGCGTGCGGTGTTTGATAGAAAATTCGCACGGTTCTACTTGAGCACATGTTGAGCATATGACGCGCCAAACGACACTACAGAATCATGCCCCTGAGAGCCTCTCTGGGCGACTCGAATGCAAAGAACCGCAAATTGAGCTACAAGGGAATTATTGGAACGCCAGAAATCGGGCTAATAATTTTCGCCCCACCCGCTTTCACCGTCAGCAGAATCGTGCTCAGCGTGCGGTAGGGGACAGTTCCTTGACTTGCCGTGACCATAATCCAAACACCTAGCCAATCGAGCTCGCCGAAAATGAACCGCACCAAGCCTCGCATTTTCACATCGCGAACGCTGAAACGCTATTGCCGCGATCTCGCGACGACAGAACCGGTGTTTGGTCAGATCATCGATCGCCATGGCTACCCGCCGATGTGGCGACGCGACCCCAGCTTTGAAACGCTCGCACGTATCATCTTGGAACAACAAGTCAGCTTGGCTTCGGCACAAACAACATTTACGCGATTGATCCAGCAACTAGGCAGCCTCACGCCCAAAGTCATCCAAAAGGCCGATGATGACGTATTGCGAGGATGCGGCGTCAGTCGCCAAAAAGCACGCTACTTGCGTGAGTTGGCCGGTGCGGTGCAAAGCAAGACGCTGGTCCTTGAAGAACTGTCCCTGATGCCCGACGACGAGGTTCGCCAATCACTGACGGCGGTCATCGGCATCGGTCACTGGAGTGCGTCGGTGTACTTGATGTTGGCACTGAACCGCACCGATCTGTTCCCGTTGGGCGACGTGGCATTGGTCAACAGCATGCTGCACGAATTCGCACTGGAGACTGTGTCCGACAATAAACGCACACCGCCAACCCCGAAAGTCGTGGCGGAACTTGAAGCGAGGGTCCAGCAGTGGTCGCCCAACCGCACGATCGCCGCGTACATGCTGTGGCACGCCTACATTCAGCGAAAAGGGATCGTGGTGTTCGCGTGAGTTTTGCGGCGGAGCGTTTTAGTTGGGCGAATTAGACAATCGGCGAGCCTACAAGATTACAAGGCAAAAAAAAATCGCCGACGTTTTAACGCCGGCGATTGGTGAATTTCTCGCGATTGTTTGGCCGCTTATTCGAGGATCATGTCGTCGACGGTTTGACCGCCGGGGATCATCGGCAACACGTGTTCTTGATACGGCACTTGAACGTCCAACAAGTAAGGTCCCTTGTGCTCGATCATTTCGCGAAGAGCGCCTTCGAGGTCCGCTTTCTTGCGAATCGTTGCGGCACCACACCCGTAGCCTTGAGCGATTTTAACAAAGTCGGGATAGCGTTCTTCGGCGTAGCTGAATCGGTCCGCGCTGCTGTTTCCGGCAGCCTCGTCGTGGTGAATCGGGCCAAGGTAGGTATGCGCCCGGTTGCGATCCATGAAGCGGTCTTCCCACTGAACCACCATCCCGAGGTGCTGGTTGTTCAACAACAACACCTTCACTGGCAACTCTTCACAGAAACAAGTCGCCAGTTCTTGGATGTTCATTTGGAAGCTGCCGTCCCCATCAATGTCGACGACCAACGAGTTCGGGTGAGCCGCTTGGACACCCATTGCCGCGGGCAGACCAAAGCCCATCGTGCCGAGTCCGCTGCTGCTGTGCCAAGTCCGAGGGCGACGGAATTGATAGAACTGAGCCGCCCACATCTGGTGTTGGCCGACGCCGACGGTGATGTAGGTATCCATTTCCGCCGTGATATCGCTGAGCGTCTTGATGGCGTGTTGCTGCAGAATGCCATCGAAGTTCTCGTCGTACTTGAACGGATACTTCGCTTTCAATTCATCACAATGTTTCTGCCATGCCGCGATCTCTGGCTTTTGAACGACCTTGTTCAATTCCGTCAACACTTGCTTCACATCGCCACGCACGGGGATATGAGCTTGTTTGTTTTTATTCAATTCCGATCCGTCGATGTCGACGTGGATGATCTTGGCGTCTTTGGCAAACGCTTCAACTTTGCCCGTCACACGGTCGTCAAAGCGAACCCCCAGCGCGATCAACAAATCACAATCACGGACGGCGTAGTTGGCGTAGGCGGCTCCGTGCATCCCCAGCCATGACATCGAGTGCTCTTGTTCGGGCGGGACCGTACCGATCCCCATCACGGTCGTGGTCACAGGGATCCCTGTCTTTTTGACAAATTCGCGAAGCTCTTCGCTGGCACTACCGATGACCACCCCGCCCCCGGCGTAGATCATCGGACGACGAGCCAGCTTGATCGCTGCGGCGATTTGACGGATCGTTTCGCTCGGAACCGGCGTTGGTGTCGGATCGTAACCGGGCAGATCCATCTCGGGATCCATGTCGATCTCGGAAGTGCCAAGCTGGATGTCTTTGGGCATATCGATCAAAACGGGCCCCGGCCGACCGCTGGTAGCGATATAGAAGGCCTCTTTCATGATCCGTGGCAGATCGGCTAGATCGGTGACCAAATAATGATGCTTGGTAATCCCACGACAGATTTCGACCATCGGCGTTTCTTGGAACGCGTCGGACCCAATCGCGCCGGTGGGAACTTGGCCGGTGATACAGAGCATCGGAATGCTATCGAGCTTGGCGTCCGCGATGGCGGTCACGAGATTGGTCGCCCCGGGACCGCTGGTCGCCATCACCACACCGACTTTTCCGGTACTGCGAGCATAGCCTTGGGCGGCGAACGCGCCCCCTTGCTCGTGACGTGGCAGAATCGTGCGGATTGAATCGCCAAAGCGGGTCAACGCTTGATGCAGCGGCATGCTGCAGCCGCCGGGATAGGCGAACAGTACTTCGACGCCATGATCCACTAGCGATTTGACCAGGATATCGGCTCCGGTCATGACTTTGGATTTAGTGGGGGCGGCTTTTGCAGTACTCATCGGTTACGTCAACACAAGAAAGGAAAGGAAACGTTCAGTCGTTTGGGGAACAATCGTTCGTAGATTAAGTGCTCAATCCGCCCTCAAGGGTTCACCCTGATGGGGATTCACTGCGGCAAATTAACTGCGTCGCGTCCTAAACAGCCACCCCCCCGGGAGTGGCGAGACATCAGTCTCGAAGAGGGGTCTCAAAAAACTGGCGTTTACGCGGACGGCCGAAACTCCGAACCTACGCATCTAAATTAAGTTCGTGCCCCAACTTAGGCAATGGTTAAATCGGTCGGTGTTGATGAGTAGTTGGCTCAATCTAGCAGTCGTAGCGGTCGGCGGAGCGGTAGGATCTATCGCCCGTTACGGGATTACGCTTGCAATGACGTCCATTCCCGGAGGCAGCTCGATGATCGGTACCACCGTTGCTAATGTTGCTGGATGCGCCGCAATGGGGGCCCTAGCGGAATACAGCCTCCTTAACGACCATTTCCCCCCAAGATTGCTGTTGGGATTGCGAGTCGGATTTTTGGGGGCCCTCACCACTTTTTCGACCTTTGCTGCCGAGTCGATGCTGTTGGCGGGGGAACAACGATGGCCCGCTGCGGTTTTTTATGTCGCCGCAAATTTGTTTCTCGGATGGGCAGCCCTCTTTTTGATGGCAAACCTCGTAAAAGGATGGTTGGCATGAAATTGCGGACTTCTCAGCTCGATTTTCTGCAAACGGCCCTTGGCTTGCCGTTGCTAGCACACCTGTACGCCCGAATCGGTCTGGCCGCGCTCGGGGTGTACATCACCACAGTCGTTTCCGGATCCTTGTGGGCCCAAGCCCCGCTGGAACCGACCGCCGCCTACACCCAAACCGAATCGCTTCGCGAAGACGCGGCACTTCGCGCGATCGCGTTTTCACACGATGGCCAAACCGGGATCGCGGTGGGAGACCACGGCGTTATTTTGCGATCCAGCGACGGGGGACAATCCTGGCAAATCCAACCGAGTCCGGCCGACTGCGTGTTGGCCGACGTGATTTGGATCAACAACAAAAACGTCGTTGCCGTCGGCGGCCAATACGACCGGATCACCTCGCTCAGCCGCGGCGTCACACTGTGGTCCGACGACGCCGGAGTGAACTGGCGACGCGGGGCGGATAACGAATTACCCCGACTCGGCCGACTCGCGCGACGATCCCAAGATAACGCGGTCATTGCCACAGGCGATTGGTCCGCAATCGCGGAATCTCGCGAGTTCGAAAGCCACGATGCGGGCCGCAGCTGGAGCAGCACGGGTGAATTGGAAGGAATTCCCGCTGTCCAAGCCGAATCAAAATCAGCGGTCCGCTTGGCGTGGGTCGAAGCGACTGGAGCCCCCATGGTTGTTCGCGATGTCGTTGAAAGACGCACGGACGAATTGTTTGCGGTGGGGGATCACGGCGTGATCCTGCACAGCGACCGTGCGAGCGGGCGTTGGCAAACGATCCGCGGCGAGCAGCGTCATGCTTCGATCCTGGTGGTCGCCAAAGACCCTTCGTCGCTGGCGTGGCCTCTTGTCGGTTCGGAAACGCTCGAGTCGCATCAACGTGTCGCGATTGTTCTGCAGCAACCCGAAACCGTCGGCCACAGTGACACTGCGGCGCTGCAGCGGCTGCATCGCACCCGCCAAGCCGCGTCGGCCTTGGCCGCTGCAGCGGTCGACACGATCGACCCTGACGAAACGATCGAAGCCGAAGCCAAAAACTGGATCGCCATTCACCGGCCCGCTGTGGTGGTGATTGACGAAGCACTTGATCCAAGAACGGCATCGGCATTTTCACAAACCGCCATCTCAATGGGGATTACTCGCGTCGTTCGATACGGTTTTGACGCGGTCGGCGACAGCACGCTGCACCGCAATGCGATGCTGCCGTTTGCCGGAGTATTGGCCGGTGACATCTGGGACGACTCGCTTCAAATCGCATCACCCGAGAGCGGAGCCAAAGACACCGTCTCGCTCCGCGTGATGTACGATGCTTCGGGGAATCCACCGCGAGGCGAATCGGTCACGACCGGACTATCACTTTCCAAACATCAACGTTTGGCGGGTAAGTTAACAAAGGCAAACCGGCGTCAATTGCAAGTCGTTCAAGCTCGTTTGAGCGAATCCAAACGGGTAGAGCAAATGATTCAATCAAGCTCGACAGCCGATTTTTTTGCACGCGGCCTCAAAACACTGCTCAATCAAACCGCGACTCACGATCAACTTCGTTTGGCATGGAGCATCCATCGCCGACTCGCCTCGTACGATGCCGATGAGTTCCCCAATGCGATTGCATACTTAGAAATTGCGCTGGCCGAATCGGCCGAACGATTCTCGGATCGATCGTTCGGAAAATGGTCCGCACTACGGCTAGCGGCGATCAAGAACAGTGCGGAATGGCAAACGCTGCATGCGTCGGTTTCGCGTAGCTTGGCGCTCGCATCGAGCACCGCACCGGCGCCAGCTCAACAGGCTGCGGTGTCGCCGTTTCAAGTCGAAACACCCCACAGCGGCGTGATGCAAGCGTCGGCGGTTTCACCGCTCCGCGTCCCCGAGGCGACCACGATTCAAGTCGGCAGCCAACGTGTACAGCAAAATCAAACGGAGGTCGATTTGGCATGGGAGTTTCATCCACTTGTCTTGATCGCAAGCGAAGCGGCGCGGCAACGCGGTGATAGCGAACAACTTGAATTGATGGGCCAAGCCTCGGGCAATTACCGCCGTCTGCTGGCCAGCCAATCGCCCAACCCTTGGACGCGACTGATTGCTCCCGGTGGCACTCGCGGTGACCACAGCGACATCGCACCCGGCGATGCGCGTTGGATTGCGATCCCCACCGACGGACGCCCAAAATTGGATGGAATCGCCGAGGAAGCCTGCTGGACGTTGCCGCCCGCAAAGCCTGCGATTCGTGACGACGTCTCGAGCCTGCAAATCGCCTACGATGACGAATTCGTTTACTTTTTCGTTCGCTGTGCTCGCGCCGCGTTTCAACACGCTCCGGCGACCAAGACGGCCAACAAGAACCGCGATCATGACTTGAGCCACTCGGACCGACTACGGATCTCGATTGATACCGACCAAGACCTGATGACCGCTTATCAATTGCAAGTCACCCCGTCGGGTAAAACCCGCGACAGTATCGATGGACAAGCTGGATGGCAGCCGACGTGGTACGTTGCGGTCCAAGAAGCGGGCGAAAGTCTTCATTTTGAACTCGCCGTGTTGCGACGCGATCTGACCGAGCTGCCGCTGCAACCGGGGCAATCATGGTTCCTCAGCGCTGCGGTGGTCGCGGCCGACACGGAAACGTCGCTACCGCCGATTCCCGATCCGACACTATGGAAACGCATTACGTTTCGCTAGTCTGTGCTTTTTCAAAACGCTGAATCAACAACGCGATGAGTCCTTTGCAAGACACGGAATCCAACCAGCACGAACTGCATGCCGGGCATGAACTCGAAACCGGAGTGCTTGCGCGGGTGAGAGAATGGATCGACATTTTCCCATGGCTGCGGTTGTTGCGAACGCTGCGAATGGCAGGCTCGCCCTCGATGATCTTGATCGCCATGCTGACGCTCGCGATCTGGTTGCCCGTGTACCAGTGGATCCTCGGCGACCCTGCGATTCCCGGCGACCCTGCCGCCGCAGTGACCAATGTGGTCGTCACGAATCCAGGCAGCGGCATCATCGGCAGCGGCATCGCGGCAGCACCACGACTGCAAACCCGCTGGCCTTGGATGTGGGTGAACGAAGCGTTTTGGGTAGCAGAGCAACATCGTGGCGGCAACGTCGTTCGCACTCTTTGCGGGCTGCTGTGGACCCTGATCGCGTGGTCATTCGCCTCGCTGGTCTTTGTTCGCCAAGGAGGACTATTGACTGCGGGCCGACCGATGCTCCGTTTCAATACGTTGGTAACATCGATCCTGCCGCGATTCTTCGCTGCCTGGATTGCGGGAATTGTACCGCTGCTTTGTGTTGCCGCGCTAGGGGCGATGATTTGGACGATCGGTTGGATTGCCGCCTGGCTCCCCGAGTGGGGAATCGTTCAGTTTCCGCTAGCCCTGCTGATCACAGTGTTGGCGATTCCCTGCGGCATTTTAGCTTTTGGCGGCTTTGTCGCGGTCGCACTTGCCTGGGCCGCGATCGCCAACGAGCGAGATCCCGACGCGTTGGATGCACTCAGTCGCGGGTACGAGTATCTGTACCGTCGCCCTGCTCACTTGATCCTCTACGGCCTCGTTTCGCTGGCACTGCTGTGGATCGTGATGTTTTTAGTCAACGGAGTCACGTACGCAGCGGCGGGGATCACGTTGGTCGTCTTGGACTGGACCACCGCCCCCGCCATGACGGGCACGTTTGTTTTGCGAATCATCTCGCTGGTCCCCAGCGCGACCGCTTTCGCGTTCGCTTGGGGATTGATTGGCGGCGTCTATTTGCTGATCCGCTTTGACGCAGGCGGACAACAAGTCGAGGACCTATGGATGCCAGCGGCAACGCCAGCCGACCCGCTGCCGACTCTGCCCGCTTAACGCTGGAACTTGAGCGGCGAAACATGAACCTCGGGAAGCAATTCGGCTGCCTGAGCCTCGATTTCAGCCCGCAGTGCATCGGCTTTCGTCTGAGCCTCGGATCGTGAACCGTGACGCTTCGCGACCACGACCTCTGGGAAGCCAACCGAATCTGGGGTTTCCGTGCTTGCGGTTGCCGATCCAATCGGTTGCGACGAAAACATGTCGTCCCAACCATCGACTTGATCCGGCAGCATCAACAGCGGTGCCGAGGCCGATTGCTGAATTGGAGCGGGCAAGGACTCATCGGAAGTGACTTTCACCGGCGGCTTGCCGATGACGACTTGCGGGTAACTCTCGATCGGTCCTGCACCTGCCGAATTGTCGATCCAACTAGGACGGTACGGTTGGGAGACCACCGGAGCGAACGGCTCGGAGGAAACCGCGGCCTGATCATCCGTCTTGGGTTTCGCGGCGGGCGGAGCAGGCGGTGCTTGCTGAATCGGGGCTTGCTGAATCGGGGCTTCCTGAATCGGGGCTTCCTGAATCGGGGCTTCCTGAATCGGTGTCGCCTCCACGTCACGTACTGGCTGCGACTCGATTGGCTGCGACTCGGTTGGTCGCGACTCGGCTGGCTGCGAAGGGGTTGGCAACGTCGGCCCCGCCTCGTCGGCTTCGCTCGCGGTCGAAGGGATCATTTCAAACGATCGCAGCGAAGCGTCGAGCGTGGTCTCTAATCCCAGCGCCGCTCGGTCAATTGTACCGGTTGCGAAACGCCACTGAGCCAACGCTTGTTGGTAACCGTAGACGGCTTGAATCGAAGCACGTTGTGCATCCACCAACGTTTGGTCATTGCGAAGCAACAAGTCGATAGTCGCTTTGTTTTTGTCGTACAACAGTTGCCGACCATCGCTCTGGGCGGTAGCCGATGCAACACGGGCCTGTGCGACATCAAGCGATTCATAGAACAATTCGATATCGACGGCGGCCGCATTGACCTCGGCATAAATATCGCGGCGAATCGCATCGAGTTGCGACTGCTGTGCGGCGAGTTGGCGGCATGCTTGCCGGGCTCTTGCGTACGCTGCCCGCTGGCCCACCGATTGCCGGAACTCGAACCCTACAAACCAATCTTGATAATTGCCGTCAAACGCCGTGTCGATGGCATCGTCCAAACGGGCTTCCAAGCCGTTTTGGGTGTAACCAAAGTTGGCGCGGATGTCGGGTCGCAACAGATCACGTGCTTGCAAAATCTGTAGCTTTGCCGCTCGCACCAACGTGCGTTGAGCTTCCACTTCGGGGCGAAATCCCGATTGGACCATGCCTTCGTCAAAGTGCAGCGAGAGATCCATCTGAGGTTGGTCCGCAGGCACCAACCGGATCGTACGGCCGCGGTAATCGCCCATCAACCGCAACAGTTCCACGGCGGCCAGATCCGCGGTCCGGCGCAGTTCAATCTCTGTTAAGCGAGCGGTTTGATACAGTTCGTCTGCCTGAGCCACGTCCACGATCGTCGACTCGCGTTGCTCCAAACGCGCTCGTTCACTATCGACTAACTTTTTGAAACGCTCGGTCGATTCGAGTGCGACTTGATGCTCGGCATACAGCCCGGCATACTCCCAATAGGCGACCTCGACATCACGAAACGCCGTGTTGATCTCGGCCCGCAGCTCGGAACTGAGCGACATGTAGGCGTAGCGTGCCAACTGGATCGGAGATTCATTGATGACACGCCGACGCCCTTGAGCTAATTGTTGGCTGAAGCGGAAGTTCAAATCCGCGTCCCAGGCCGGGTTGATCAAAACGTCCGGCCCCACAGGAGACAGAAAGTTGTAACCGTTGTTGTAACCCAACAAATACTCACCACCGGTGCGTGTCCGCTTGCTATACGACAACATATTGCCGCTGAGCGAGCGAAGGAAATCGGTTTGCAAATCGCGAGTGGGAAGTCCAAACGTGGCAACGGAGTTACTGAGTTGGCGATCGAGTTTTCCGCCTTCGATATCCACTCCGACACGCCCGTCAAAATAGGCGTCCGCGATCGTCACATCCTCGGCGATCGCCGCAAGTGCATTGGACAAACTGTCAAGCTCGGGATTCGAATCGACAACCCGGGCTCGCGCTTCGGCAAGCGTCAGATAGACGACCGGACGTGAATCCACCACCGAGTTGCCGCCCATCGCAGCGGATGCCGCAAACGCTTGGACCGATTCGGGTTGGTTCGAATAGGGGCCTGGTTTGCCCGCGCCCTCAGCAAACGTGGTCGTTTGAACCGTCCCGTGAACCCGGCTTGCGGTAAAGAACGGCGACGTGGGATTGCCTGCCAAAACCGGAGTTAAATTGCCACCCCCGGTCGCTGCGATCAGCACGCCCAGCAGGGCGCGGCGCCAACGCCGGGTCGATCGCGATGGCGATGCGTTTCGGGAAGTGGTTTCAGTGCGGTTGAGCGATTTTTTAGTCATCTGCCAATCCATCGGCTACAGGGTGGGGAGGTGAGGTTGGCGTGTGAAACCGCGACGCTGAGCCACTCGCCCTTTGCACGTCCCACACACCGATCGAGGTGCGATGCGCTCGATTCCGAACACCGCAAACACCTCGGTTGGCTACCTACCCACTTCGGCGCAGCGATCAGCTAATCTCGATCCCTTGCCCCAAAAATAGCCGACGCCGCCCCCCACTGGCTCAACGTTTGTTACAACCCGTCTAATCTAACTAGACAGGGGGTGTGGTTGGCCCATTGTTAGCGGATTTACCGGTTAGAGAAGCTGGCTTGGCGGCGGCAACCGCCTTGTAAAAATCGGGACATCGATCCTCGAATCGGTCGATCACATGGGCTCCCGGCGTTCGCTCGATCCGCTTGTTCCGCGCGTCCGCCAGATTGACGTCGGCATACAAGATCTCGGGCTGATCCGCCTTGCTTTGAGCCAACACGACTCCGTCAGGACCGCAAATCGAACTCAATCCGCAAAATTTGAAACCACCCTCGCTGCCCACCCGATTGGCTGCAACAAAGAACAAATGGTTCTCCATGCTGCGTGCCGGAGGAACAATTTCAGCGGTCCGGTACGCCGTCACGGGCCAATTGGTCCCCAACGCGATGATGTCCGCTCCGGCCAACGCCAGCACACGCATCGGTTCGGGAAACGAGCTGTCATAGCAAATCGCCATCCCCACACGTGCATCTCCGGCCTGCAGCGGTTGGTAGGGAATATCACCGCGATCGACGAAGCGATCGACTCCCAAGGCGGGCAAATGCACCTTACGATAGCATCCGACCACCCCGCTCGGGCCAACCAAGGCTGCCGCGTTAAACAACTGATCGCCGCTTTTTTCCAAAAATCCAAACGTCAGATGCAAATCATACGTCGCGGCCAAGCGGGCAATGTCGATAAACACCTCGTCGTTAATCGACACTGCGTGTTCCCATGCCTGTTCGCGGCTCTCATACGCATAGCCGCACAACATACATTCGGGCAGGACCACCAATTTGGCCTGCATTTTGCCCGCAGCATGGATGTGTTCGGCGATCCGTTTGCGGTTTTCGGTGATGTTGGCGAAAGTGACATCCGATTGGACGCAGGCGATTAGCATCGTAAAACACTCGTAAATGAAGCGAAGGTTAGGAAACCGTTAGCGTATCGCAGCGACGATCACCGTCGTAGGCCGTTGCATTGACAACTCTCTTCTTCAGCGTCCACACTTCATGCGTGAACGCGAACTCGAACGCTCTCTCGAAAACGAACGCTCTCTCGAAAATACGATCCTTAGATGAACGCCACGACTGAAAACGCAAAATTTGACTACGACCTATTCGTAATCGGCTCAGGCCCCGGAGGCGAGGGGGCCGCGATGCAAGCTGTGAAGGGGGGCATGCGAGTCGCAGTCGCAGAACGATATACCCAAATCGGCGGCGGTTGTACCCATTGGGGAACGATTCCGAGCAAGGCATTGCGTTACGCCATCACCTCCACAATGCGAACGCTCCGCAATCCGACATTTCAAGAGCTAGGCCTCCATTTTAGCCCCTCGCTGCAGCAGCTCAAACGTGGCACCCAGGCGATTATCGGCAAGCAAGTCACGATGCGGCAATCGTTTTACGAGCGCAACGGGGTCCCGGTCTTTCAAGGCACCGCTCGTTTTCTGGATTCACAAACGATTTCCATCGATGGCGACAAACCGATTCGCGCCAAACACTTTGTGATCGCAACCGGATCACGTCCCTTTCGTCCCGCCGATGTCGATTTCACGCATCCTCGGATCTACGACAGCGACACCATCCTGGACATGACTCACAAACCGACCACGTTCTGCGTCTATGGTGCGGGCGTGATCGGGACCGAATACGCTTCGATGTTTCGCAATCTGGGGATCAAAGTCAATCTGATCAACACTCGCGAAAAGCTGCTCGAATTTCTTGATGACGAAATTATCGACGCACTCTCGTATCACTTACGCGATCAAGGCGTGATCATTCGACACAATGAAACGATGGAGCGAGTCGAACCGACCGACGATGGGGTGATCTTGCATTTGCAAAGTGGCAAGCGGGTCAAAACAGACGCCTTCCTGTGGGCCAACGGACGCTCCGGAAATACCGATGACTTGGGGCTCGAAAATATTCCGATCGAAGCGAACAATCGCGGCCAGTTGATTGTCGACGAACAATTCCAAACCGTCATACCCCACATCTACGCCGTCGGCGATGTGATCGGTTACCCCTCGTTGGCCAGTGCCGCGTACACGCAAGGCCGCGCTGCGGGGATGCACATGCTTGGCCGCAAAGACGGAAATTTACGAGTCAACGATATTCCGACCGGGATCTACACCAGCCCCGAAATCAGTTCGGTGGGCAAGACCGAACGTGAATTGACTGCCGCCTGCGTTCCCTACGAAGTCGGCCACAGTTTGTTCCGATCGCTCGCACGCGCTCAGATCACCGGTGAAACCACCGGCATGCTGAAGCTACTGTTTCACCGTGATACGCTTGAGATTCTGGGCGTCCATTGCTTCGGCGCCAACGCATCGGAAATCGTGCATATCGGTCAAGCGATCATGAACCAACCGCACGGTCACAACACGGTCGAGTACTTCGTCGAAACCACGTTCAACTACCCCACGATGGCCGAAGCCTACCGTGTCGCCGCGCTGAACGGCATGAACCGCTTGTTTTAAAGAGTGTCGTTGATCGATCCGCGATCATAACGTGAAATCGCGGAACATCTGCAGTTCATGCCGCATGATCACGCCAATTTAAAATCGAGTCGATTGCATTACTGTGACGACACCGTTTCGACTTCGCGTCCGTACTTGGTCCAACTGGCGTGCCAAACATCAGCGTCAACCGAATCGGTCACGTTGCGTACGCTGCCGTCGACCAACAGAACCTTGACCAGCCCCGTGTGATAGCTCCGCGGCCCCGTCACTTTTGCCGACCGGAACGTCAAATCGGGAATCGCACTGTTGGGTGTTAAAAAACCAGTCATCACGGAACCGTTGGGAACGCAGCCGCGAAGCCAATACGCATTACGATCTCCCTTCCAACTTGTCACCACCGTCTCGACAGTAGCGTAGTCGTCACTGCCCGCTGCGGCGATCACCGCAGCAGCGACCGAGGAAACCCCCGCTCGATAACCGCGTACATCCATCTTAGGCGTCACCGAGGGCACGTCGATGCCCAGCCCGATGGTGGTTTCGGCAAACGCGATCGTGTTGCTGGTTCCGTCCAAAATGTCTCGGAATCTGGTTCTCGCATTGACCCAACACAATCCATCCGCCGGCCCGTACTCGGGGTTGAATTTCCCATCCAATCCGCTGCCTTGATTCATCGAATAACTGGTCCCCGCAATTTGGATCGACGCTCCCGAGGGCATCGTCAAACCATGCAGTGTTGCCCCCACGTCGCTGGGGCATTCAAACGTTGCGACACGCGTCCCGGCGGCCTCGTGCAGTTCCGCCGGCAGGTCGTCCTGCCCTGGATGTCCCAAGTCGATATCGAAATCGATCAGGTCTTGAAGTTGAGCTTGCTCGAGAAACGGCAACAGTTTGGCTTGGGGTGAATAGTCACTGGGATAGCGGACGCCGGTGTAACCGTTGTTCGGCAGCGACTCACTAAACGCCGACGCATAATTATGCATCCCCAACCCGATTTGCTTCAGATTGTTACTGCACTGCATCGCGCGGGCAGCTTCACGCGCCGCCTGCACCGCGGGCAACAGAAGCCCTACCAGGATGCCGATGATGGCAATCACAACAAGCAGTTCAACCAGCGTGAAACCGCGTCGAGAACGCCCACGCATGGTCGATTGATGGGATCGGCACTGATCTTGCTGCCAGCGAACGAAGTGGCAACAGGACGACGTGAATAGCGACAAAGGGGACATCGAAAAAGCTCCGGCCAAAGGCTCACAAGGAAGGGATCAAGCCTGAAAGCAACTTCTGCAGTGCCTCGATGGCAAACAGACTTCCAGGAACGGATCGCGTGTGGCTGGCTAGTGGGCGTCATACCGCCGGTCGCTTGCTATTTCGCTAGATAGAACTGATATTGAGAATCAGTCGCAACAGGATGATAGGTGTACAAACAATCGTCAAGGGCAACCACGATTTGCCAGACCTCTTTTTTACGGATCGCCAGACCTCTTTTTTACGGATCGAACGGGGCATGGGCGGCGGGAAAGTGCTTTCAATAGCCATCTAAAGCTTTGCTCCGGCTGCCAATCAATGCCCTTGCTTCTTCACGCTTTTTCTAGGGACGCTCCCCCATGCTCTTGCGATATTTTGATCGAATCCGCCTTTTCTCGATGATCGCCGCAGCCTGTGTTGCAGGAATCGCGTCGACCGATGCAGTGGCCGACGATTGGCCAGGCTGGATGGGGCCCTCGCGAGATGGAGTCTATCGTGAGACGGGAATCATTGATGAGGTGCCTGAGAGCGGGCTGAAAGTGAAGTGGCGAATCCCGATTGCCGGTGGGTATGCGGGACCGGCAGTCGCCGACGGCCGCGTCTTCGTTTTCGATTACAACACAACCGAAGGCGAAGCGTTCAACGATGCTGGCAAACGAGCCAACTTGAAGGGGCAAGAGCGATTGACCGCGCTCGATGCCGAAACCGGCAAACCACTTTGGCAATATGCCTACGATCGTCCCTACAGCATCTCGTACCCTGCAGGCCCACGATGTACACCCACCGTGGATGGTGACCTTGTCTACATCCTGGGCAGCGAAGGTGACCTGCAGGCGTTGCGAGTTTCCGATGGCGAAGTCGTCTGGAAACGCAACTTGCCAAAGGACCTTGGCGCCGAGGTTCCGATTTGGGGATTCGCGGCTCATCCGTTGATCGATGGCGATACGCTGTACACGATGGTCGGTGGCGAGGGGCAAGCCATCGTGGCGTTTGATAAATTGACCGGCGAAGTCAAGTGGAAAGCGATTGACGGTAACGCCGGATACTGTACCCCGTCGATCATCCAGCATGGCGGTACACGCCAATTGATCGTCTATCACCCCACTGCGGTGACCAGCTTGAATCCGGCAACCGGTAGCGAGTACTGGAGCATCCCGATCGCTCCGTCATTCGACATGTCGATCGCTCGCCCGATGGTGGATGGTGACTTGATGTACGCCAGCGGCATTCGCAGCGAGTCATTGATGATCCAATTAGGAAGCGACAGCCCGACAGCCAAAGAGGTTTGGCGAGGTGAGCCGAAAGAGGCGGTGCACAGCGCCAATGCGCCACCGATATTTACCGGCGGCATTGTCTATGGAACCGATTGTGTCGTGGGGACCTTGATCGCCGTGGATGCCAAAGATGGCTCACGATTGTGGGAGACTTTCGAAGCGACCAAGCCCGACGAAAAGCGATTCATCAAGCACGGCACCGCATTCCTGACTCGCTTGGCCGATACTGATCGCTATCTGATTTTCAGCGAAACAGGTGACTTACAAATGGCCAAACTGACCCCGGACGGCTATGAAGATTTGGGACGTTTTCATGTCCTCCGGCCAACCGGCGAAGCTTTCGGCCGATCGGTCGTGTGGAGCCACCCGGCGTACTCAGGTCAAACGGCATTCGCTCGCAACGACGAGGAAATCGTCGCAGTGGACTTGACCAAGTAGGCACCTTTGCGTCTTGCGTCAACGCACGACGGCCCTAACGCGTTGTCCCAATTCGGTTTCCTGGTAGTGGACGACGCTCCTAATCTTTAGCTGGGACAAAGCACGAAGCTGACTCAAAAGGCATTGACGCTCAACTCTCCGAATCGTCCTGGTACGCGCCTGCCGAATACGTCAGCTCGTAGCTGTGCGAATAGATCTCGATCAAGTTTCCAAACGGGTCTTCGCAGTAAACCATTCGGTATGGCTTTTCGCCCGGATAATACTCTCGAATTGGCATTCTTTGTTTGCCTCCGTTTTGAACGATTTTCTTCGCCAGCCCCTCAACGTCAGGGTCCTGGACGCAAAAGTGGAACACACCTGTTTTCCAATATTCAAAATTGTTCTCAGGCTTTTCCGCATTCTCGAATTCGAACAATTCGATGCCAACGCGATCGCCGGTGGCCAGGTGAGCAATTCGAAATCGCCCCCAGCCTTTGCCAAAGACGTCATCACACATCACGCCAATCGCGGAATCGTCTGACACGATTTCGGTTGGCGGCATGATGACGTACCACCCCAACGTCTTCGTGTAGAACTCGACAGCTTGATCCAAGTCGGTCACGGAGATGCCGATGTGAGAAAATGTTCGTGGAAACGTCATCCTGTTCTTCCCCTTGCTACTGGAATGGTGATGGCATTGTCGGTTCGGAAATGAACGCTTACGGATCGCAGAAGGCGGGCACAACAATGTCATGACACGGGCTTGAATCCGCATCAATTATTCTCACCGGGTTTTAACTTCAAGATAACAGACACCATCTGCAGCGCCGCAATCCAGCACCAAAAAACGTCAGTCGACTTCGCTGCGTTGGCCTACTCGGCAAACTGGCAAATTCGAACTTGGCGAATTTGGTTCCAATGGCAATCGTCAGCCCGTTTCCAAGGAAAAATCCTCGCTTGCCCATCGTTCGCCGCGAGAAGTTATGATAGAGGTCCCCAAAAAAGACGAGCTTCCCTCCGTCCCTTCCCGCCTACGTGTGACTTTCGATGCATGCCCCCCTTCCGAAGGCCGCTTGGTCTTGGCAAATCAGCCGTCTGCGAACTCGATTTACTCTGACGCTCTTAATCGCGAGCTTGGCTACGTTTTCCACCGCTCAAGAAACGGAACCGGTCACGACCGATTCGGACACCGCCGTTGCGGGCAACGAGCAAGTCGCTGAGATCATCCGCACTCGTCCAGGACGCGGGGTGATGCGTGACGACTCGCTGCCCACCCCCGTCGACGTGGCCGTGACCAAGTTTGACGTTTTAAAAGGATTTAAAATCGAAGCGGTTGCGGCGGAGCCCGTCGTCTCGCAGCCGCTGTTCGTGTCGTGGGACTCCCGCGGCCGGATGTGGGTGATCCAGTACCGGCAATATCAATTCCCTGCCGGTCTGAAAATCGTTCGCTACGACCAACACCTTCGTGCCGTGTTTGACCGCGTTCCCGAGCCACCTCCGCAAGGCACCCCTGGTGCCGACAAGATCACCGTCTTCGAAGACACCAACGGCGACGGCGTCTACGACACTCACAAAGACGTGATCGACGGACTGAATATCGCTTCGGCGGTGCAAGTCGGCCACGGCGGAATCTGGGTTTTGAATCCACCCTACTTGCTGTTCTATCCTGATGCCGATGGCGACGATGTGCCGGATGCGGAACCCGAAGTTCATCTCAGCGGATTTGGGTTACAAGACACTCACTCGGTCGCCAACAGCATGATGTGGGGGCCGGACGGTTGGCTGTACGGTTGTAACGGCAGCACCACCGTTGGCGACGTCAGTTCCGCGGTGACCAAGGGCGTTCGTTTTCAAGGGCAATGCGTTTGGCGGTACCATCCCGATACCAAAGAGTTTGAAATCTATGCCGAAGGAGGTGGCAACAACTTCAGCCTCGACATTGATTCCAAAGGCCGCGTCTTCACCGGCACCAACGGTGGCAACACGCGTGGCTATTATTTCCCACAAGGCAGCTATAGCGAAAAGAACTGGGGTAAACACGGGCCGCTGACCAATCCGTACGCCTTCGGATACTTTAGCGCGATGAAGTTCGAAGGAGACGGACGGCGGTTCCCGCAAGCGTTCTGTATCTACGAAGGAGGGCTGTTCCCGAAGGATTTTGATGAGAACATCATTGCTCCGAATTCGCTGCACAATCTTGTTTGGCGGAGCAAGCGGATCCCCGACGGATCAACTTACCGAACCGTGGACGAGCCAAACTTGATCGAGACGCCCGACCGTTGGTTTCGCCCCGTGTACGCAGGCGTTGGCCCCGACGGTGCCGTCTATATGGCCGATTGGTACGACAGTCGACTCAGCCACGTCAGCCCTGTGGACGATTGGCACAAAGAGAGCGGACGAATTTACCGCGTCGTCCCCGAGGGAGAAACGGCCAGCTATCAACAAGGCGATCTCAGTCGTGCCGACAACCAAACGCTGACCAAGCTTTTCTCGCACGAAAACAAATGGGTTCGGCAACGTGCCGCTCTCGAATTGGGCTGGCGAGGTGACGCGTCAGTCGTCGACGATCTTGTCAAACTTGTCGACGACTCTGCGTCGCTCGAGGCGTTGTGGGCATTGAACCTGCTCGGCAAATTGGACCACGCCTTGGCCACTCGTTGGCTTTCGCACTCCGACCCACACATCCGTCGCTGGGTCGTGCGTCTACTCGGCGATCGACACGAAGACCACCATGGACTTGCGGCGATGGCGGCGACCGAGCCCGATGTGCAAGTTCGCAGTCAATTGGCCGCGACCGCAAAACGACTCTCCGCCGATGTTGGACTGAGCATTGTTTCGGCGCTGTTGCGACATGACGACGATGCCAACGATCCGCACATGCCGTTGATGAATTGGTGGGCGATCGAAGCTCATGTCGATTCGTGGCCTGCGATTGAGTCGATGTTCGCTGATGAATCGTTGTGGAGCACGACGATGGTGAAACAGACGATCCTGAAACGACTCGTCCAGCGTTACGCGTCCGCCGGCGGTGCCGAGGACTTTGAGCATTGCGGAAAATTGATTGCGATGGCTCCCGATGACGCGTCTCGCGGAGAATTGATCCAGGGGATTGATCTGGCGTTCCAAGGGCGTGCGATCCCCAAGTTGCCTGTATCACTCGACAAGGCGTTGGCGGACTACAAAGCGTCGATTGGCCAGTCGGATTTGATCCTGTCGCTGCGTCGTGGGGACGCCGCGGCGATCGACGAAGCAATCAAACTGCTTTCCAGTCCACAATCCGATTTGCCGTTGGCGATTGAGGTGGCGAACGTGTTTGGCGAGGTCCATCACGCGGCCGCCGCAAAGAGTTTGCTTGCGTTGGCAACAGGAAGCAGAACGTCCGAACCGGCGCTGCAGCGAGTTGCAATCGCTTCGCTTCGCCAATATGACACCGCGTCAATTGCCGGCACCTTGTTAGCGTCGTTCGGGAACCGGATCTCCGAAGAGCATGGATTGCGGGCCGCGGCATGCCGGACGCTCGCGTCACGCCCGGCGTGGGCAAAACAGTTGTTGACGGAATTGACGCAGTGGCGAGTCAAACGCGAGCACATTCCCTACGACGTGGTCCAACAACTTCGCAGCTACGATGATCCTGAAATCGCCAAGCAGGTCGAAGTCGTGTTTGGTCCGATCTCGGCAACCGCGACGCCCGAGCAAATCGCTCAAACGAAACGTTTGCGTGAGATGCTCGCAGCAGAGAGGGGCGATGCTGATGCAGGTAAAGAGATCTTCACCAAGGCGTGTGGAGGATGTCACCAACTGTTTGGCGAAGGAGGCAAAACGGGACCGCCGCTGGACGGTTATGAACGAGGCAAAGTCGGTTTTTGGGTCGACTCGATCGTGTTGCCTAATTTGGAGATTCGCGAAGGCTACCAGTCTTACTTGGTGTTGACCGAAGACGGCCGAGTGATCAACGGGATCATTGCCGAGCAGACGCCGACCACGGTCACGCTGCGAAACGCGGACAACCAGACCACCACGATCGCCCGTGACGAGATCGAAACACTTAAGGCGTTGCCGACGTCGCTGATGCCCACCGATTTACTCAAAAAGATGAGCGACACGCAAATCCGCGACCTCTACGCCTACCTCTCGCTCGGAGCCAAGTAGCGACACCGTTGCGTTATCCGCTTTTTGGACGAAGCTTATTTCATGCCAGCTCTTGATGGTAAAGCAGCGAAAACTGCGGCAGCATGCACTTCAGAGGCATTCGCGTTTTGACCTAGAGAGCGACTGCGAGATCTCCGCAAGCCACCTCCCCCGAGCGCAGCTGGGGAGAGGTCGGACGGGCCCCACAGACCTCGTCCGGGTGAGGGCAACCGCGCAACTTAGCGCACTGTGACTTCAACTTGCTCGGTCGCCCTCACCCGAGCAATCGCTGAAGGCTCTGCTCGACCTCTCCCAAACTCCGTTTGGGAGAGGTGACAACCGACAAGTCACCTCTCCCGAGCGAAGCACGGGAGAGGTCGGACGGGCCTCGCAGGCCTCGTCCGGGTGAGGGCAACCGCGCAACTTAGCGCACTGTGACTTCAACTTGCTCGGTCGCCCTCACCCGAGCAATCGCTGAAGGCTCTGCTCGACCTCTCCCAAACTCCGTTTGGGAGAGGTGACAACCGACAAGTCACCTCTCTCGAGCGAAGCACGGGAGAGGTCGGACGGGCCCCACAGGCCTCGTCCGGGTGAGGGCCAACCGCGCAACTTAGCGCACTGTGACCTCAACTTGCTCGGTCGCCCTCACCCGAGCAATCGCTGAAGGCTCTGCTCGACCTCTCCCAAACTCCGTTTGGGAGAGGTGACAACACCCTCGCCAGGGACACAGCACTTATTTTCATTCGCTATTGATCGGGGGTCCATTCGGTACTTCCAATGTTTGCTCGATTTGGCTCTTTGCAACTGCCAGCAGACGGATCTTATTGAGGGGCGACATGTTCAACACGAACTGTATTCGGATGCATCCAGTTAAAGTCATTGTCGCATGTAATCAGTACGCCGCTGACCGCCTTCGTTGCCGCGGCAATCCACAAATCGTTCTGGCCTGTGTTGTGTCCTCCGCGACGACCAAGATAGTATAACTCAGCGTAGGCATCGATTACTTGCGGAAGCCCGGCTTCGATGCGAACTAGTTCGTTGAAGATGTCGTCCAGTTTTTCTGTCTTCGCTTTACCCCAACCGCTGTGCTTGGCTAGTCCACGGACCTCGCCCTCCACCGTGGTAGGTACCAACGGGCGATCGAGCCTCTGGTCCAACGCATAGGTGGACAGCAGGTGTTGCCCTGTTCGATCTTGCCGAGCCCAGTGGATCAGAACGTTGCTGTCCAAAACAACGATATCATTCGGGGAAAGCGTCAAGAGAGCTGCTCCAGTGCTGCCTC
Source organism: Novipirellula rosea (assembly GCF_039541335.1). NCBI lineage: Bacteria > Pseudomonadati > Planctomycetota > Planctomycetia > Pirellulales > Pirellulaceae > Novipirellula > Novipirellula rosea. The sequence continues at coordinate 53,291 of NZ_BAABGA010000099.1, forward strand.
GATTTCTTCGTCAGTCTCCTCGCCAGGCCATGCGCCAGCAATTGCGGCCATCCCGCTTCGTGGTCCCTGCGGTTTCTTGAGCTTCGAGGTATCCAGTCGATCATGGCGGGATGCGGGAAGTCGGCTAAATAGCGAAGGCTCAGCTTTTCCGTCACGAACGTCGTCAGCTTCGATTCGCAATAATCGTCCCGAAGGCCGATAAACCGCAGACCCAAGAACCAGAACTCGATTCCGCCAGAGACGCTGCATTTGGTCCATTTGTGCATCGCCGAAAACGCCAGAAACTTTTTCGCCAGTATCCAAAACCAAGCTGAACCTTTGAGTACTTGCCTCGATGCCATCCAGTTCGCCAACCAACCTGATACGTTGGGGTACTGGCGTCATCCCGGAGAGTGACTTTGCGGTTGCGACTAGATCCTCTGTTAACTCAATGTGACGCTCGGGCGTCGACTGATTAGGAAACTCCACACCCGTGAAGGGTCCGCGTTTGAAAAACTTCTGAAATCTACCGACGCTGCGGAGTAGCGTTGTATCAAAGTGCTGACTGTCCTGCTCCCGCCTTTGGATATCCGCCAGGACATCTCCGAGCATGTCGAAACCCGTTGCGTTTCCGTCAGGCATCAGTTCTGGAAAGAGACTCTGTTGCTCGAAAAGTTCCGGTGCGGTATCCCGCAGCCGCGCAGACTCAAAGCTTAGTAATACACCGTCATCGGCATCATGGTCGACAAAGCGTATCTCCGATGCTCGGTTGAGCCAGTCAGGCCCACGGCCTTTGGTCGAGCTACGATTCTGAACTGCCATGGAAACCGACTGCCGGATCACTTTGGGCAACTCGACAAAGAGATGTCCAATATGCTGCGGCGGCAATCGAGTTCCAAAGTCCTCGTCGCTGCGAAGGCGAATCGTTTGGTTAACTAATTTCATCTTTCACCTCCTTTGTGGGTTGGTAGAGAAATGTATTGTAAATCGCGATCGGACACGGCTGGTCAATCGTTCTCGTTTTCAAACAGGGGAGTCGGTTTTGTCTTCTTATGATTCTCGCCCTTTTTCTTCTTTGACTTCGCTTTCCGCTCTTCTAACAACTGACCACTGTCACCTAACCACTCCTCATGGTGGCGTTGTTCGTTAAGTTCGAGGAGGCGGGCGAGGACTTCGTCGCGGAATTCGTCGGGCCAGCGGAGACGCCAGGGCTTCTTCTTTTTGGACTTTTTCCGCGTTCCCGCTGCGGGCGGCCCCACGTCAGCATCGCTTTCTTCCTCTTCGTAGTCGAGCAGGACTTCACCCGAATTCTTAACGGAAATCGAGCCAAATACTCTTTCCCCCCAGACACAAGCTTGACGCACGACGAAAGCGTCGTACGATAAAACTGTCGTGCGAAATCGGTTTCGAAGCTTTAGGGTTTGATCTTCAGGGGATTCAGTGTGGCTCAACAGTCCGATGTGAAAAACGTTGTCGGCCGCGACCGGCTGATCTCCAGAATCTGGCAGAAGCTGGAAACAGGCTCACTGCGTTTTACCGCGGAGCGACGGATCGGCAAAACCACGGTGATGAAGAAGATGGCCATCGAGCCTCGAGAGGGTTGGCAGGTGGTTTTCATCGACCTCGAAGGCGTCGCGTCGCCCGAGGGGTTTGCCGAAGCGCTGCTCGCCAAGATTCGGCCGCTGATGCCGGTAGGGCAGTCTGGCCACCACTGGTTTCAAAAATTTCTCGATACGGTTGGCGGCACTGAGATCGGAGGCGTCATCAAGCTGCCTGAATTCAGCAAGATGGGTTGGCGCCCGACCATCGAACAGGCATTCGAAGGGATTTGCTCGCAGTTAGGCGACGCGAAACTGTTGCTTCTCTTTGATGAACTACCCTACATGCTGCAGAAAATCGCTGTCTATGGAAATCGTTCACGCGATGGCGAAAATTTCGCGTTAGAGATGCTCGACACCTTGCGGGCTGTTCGCGGTGAGCACGAGGAAAATCTACGTATGATTTATGCGGGATCGGTCGGTCTGCACCATGTCATCACCGAACTACGCGGAACTGAGTTTGCGAGCCAGCCTGTGAATGACATGATGCTTGTGGAAATCCGCTCTCTTGAAGACGAAGACGCGATCCAGTTGGCAAATCGGCTCCTCAAGGTCGAGGCCGTTCTGCTCAGTGACGCGACGTCGCTTGAATTGCTTTCGCAAACGCTTGCGGAAGCAACCGACCGAGTTCCATTTTATCTCGAACGAGTGATTGCACGGCTTGCTGAATTCGACCGTCCGGTGATGCTAGATGACGTACAATCCGTCGTGGCCCATCACCTCGCCGACGATTTTGATCACTGGGAAATGGAGCACTTCCGTGAACGATTAAAAATCTACTACACCGGCGATTTGGTCGATGCGAACGGGGCAGTGATACCTCGATCACTGGTCGCACGCGAGGTGCTTGACTACATGTCGCAGGAGACGGAGCCACAGTCGATCGATCAAGTGTGGCAAGGCCTGAAAGCCAAGTTGGCTCTTACCGACCGTGGTGTCGCTGTCGACTTTTTAAAGCTCTTGGCCCAAGACCATTACCTGAAAAGCGACAGTGCCAAACGCTATTCATTTCGCTTTCCGCTGATCCAAAAATGGTGGGTGCTTGCTCAGGGGCTCGGATCATGATTCGTCGTTTCTTACTTTCGGCTTTCACTCCAAGCAACACCGATCCCCAATTGCTGGAGCGGATTTTCGTGCAACGTGAAAAGTTACTTTATGCCATCACAAATCGTCTCGCTCGCAGCATGACGTCGGGTGAAAAACATCATGTCTTGTTGATTGGTCCTCGAGGCAGTGGAAAGACAAACCTCGTAACGCTTGTTGTGCACCGTCTTCGTCAGCAGAAAGAATTGAACGACACGATGCGAATCGCGTGGTTGGGGGAAGACGATGTGATGGTCGAGTTGATTGACATCGCCTTGGCGATTGCAGATTCTCTTACGAAAGAATATCCCGAAGAGTTCTCATCCGATGTTCGCTCCGCCGTGCGAGGATTGACAGGCGATGATGCAGCAATCGCCGTGCTGAATTTAATTTGTGATCAGCTTCAGCACCGCAATCTGCTCGTCGTGATGGAGAATCTGGATCGAGTCTTTGCGGGGTTGGGTGATCTGGGGCAGAAACGGTGGCGAGCGTTCTTACAGGAGACGACTCGCATCGCAACTCTGGCGACATCTCAACAAGTCTTCGAGGGTGTTTCCAGTCGAAACGAAGCCTTCTTTGGTTTCTTTGACCTACACCATCTCACGCCACTATCGGTAGAGGATGCGCGTGCGCTGATTCGCAAGATCGCGACCGAGCAAGGAAAGCTAGACCTCGTCAAGTTCTTGGATTCTCCCACGGGGAGATATCGAGTACGGGCCCTTCACCATTTAGCGGGTGGCAATCATCGCATGTACGTACTTCTCTCGGAGTACCTGACCAAAGACTCGCTTGACGATTTGATCGAATCGTTCGAGCGATTGGCGGAGGAGCTGACGCCTTACTTTCAAGAGCGTCTGCGATCTGTGCCTCCTCAGCAAGCCAAATTGGTTCAGTGCTTAGCCAATGCCGCAGGAGCCAAGACTGTCAAAGAGATTGCCGAAGAGACATTCATCGCCGAACGTAATTGCTCAAAGCAATTAGGAAATCTTCGCCAATCGGGATATGTCATTTCTTCAAAGCGAGGAAAGGAATCCTACTACGAGCTCGCTGAACCGCTGATGCGTTTATGTCTAGAAGTGAAGAACCAACGAGGAAGGCCTCTCAAGTTGGTAGCCAAGTTCTTGAAGGTCTGGTTTCCGGCATCCCGCTTGGACGCTTCGATTAATCGAACCAACGAAAGATGGTCTCGGGGCGATCAGTACCGTCTCGAGGCGATCGGGTTAAGCAATGATTTCGAAGACACTATCAAGGACGGACTGTCAATCGAAATCAGAAATATGATCGACAAAGGTGATTTACCGAGTGCCACGAAGCTCGTTGAAGAACTGGAATGCGTGGATGGAGCAGAAGCACTGAGGCTCGGTGCAGCAGTTGCACTCCATAAACAAAATGTAGAACACGCGATTGAGCTACTAACCAAGCTAATTTCGCTTCCAAACTTGTCCGTAACTCGACGTGTGCAGGCTTTGTCGGCCCGTGGCGCAGCACAAGGCATGCGTGGTGATACAGAATCCGAGATTGCAGATTATTCCGCGATTATTGGGATGTCGGAGGCGTCAGAAAAGGAAAGAGCGAATGCACTATCTATTCGTGGGGTTGTGCGTGGCGAACAGGGTGAATCGGAACTGGCGATTGCAGACTACTCCGCGATTATCAACATGCACGAAGAGTTAACCGACGTGAAGGCAAAAGCCCTGTTGAATCGTGGCATTCACTACGGCATGGCAGGTGAAACACAACTGGAGATTGCAGATTACACCACCATCATTGAGATGACTAACGCGCCACCAGACCAGAGAGCAAAAGCTCTGTTAAACAGAGGATTTGTTTACGGGCAAATCAGTGAGTCGGAGTTGGAGCTCGCAGATTATTCAGCGATCATTGATATGCCTGGTGTTCCGATAAAGGAGTGTGCCAAGGCTTTGCTAAATCGTGGTATCAGGCACGGTGAGCGAGGCAAGCCTGAATTGGAAGTCATTGACTACTCAACGGTCATTGAAATGCCCAACGCCCCCGCAGAGCAAAAAGTCAGAGCATTGTTATGTCGTAGTGTCTGGTACGGCCAGCGGGGTCAGGAAGCACTAGAAATCGCAGACTGCACAACAATTATCGAGATGCCCGACACCCCAGCAGAGCACAGAGCAAAAGCCTTCCTCATTCGCGGCATATCGCACCACCGACTAGAAGAATCGGAGTTGGCGTTGAATGACTTCGATGCAATTGTTGGTATGCCCCACGCCCTGCCGGACACCAAATCAAGCGCCTTGAATAATATAGCCGCGTTACATTTTGAGTCGGGGCGGCTTGAACAGTCTCTCGAATTCTTTGATGCTGCGTTGCAAGTGACCGGGAAATCAAGGAAACTGCGAACCAAAATACTTTTTTCCAAACCCGAGCCGATGGCGGCACTGGGCGAGGCATCGGTTACGATCGAAGCTCTGCGCGAAGCCTTCGAGACAGGCGATTGCAATTGCGTGGACTACGGCGGAACACCAGGCGCGCTGCTTAGCACAATACTTCGCCACAGCCCAATGGACTGGAGTGATTACGCAGATGCGTTAGTGCCACTGTTTGTTGAGCATGGTGTCGGAGCGAAACTGGGCAAAGGGATCGTGGAATCGATCGGAAAATTAGACGAAGGCGAATTCTCTGACTCTCAGTTAGAGTTGTGGAATGATGCTTGGCAATCCGCGGGGAAGGAATGTGATGAACTTGAACTTTCCCTTCGCTGCCTCGACGCGGCAGTCGAGGTGTTGCAAATGGACAAACCATCCGACCGCCCGCTCTTTCGCCTGCCGCTGGAGATCCGAGGAATCGTTCGAGATCTGCTGACAAATACGCTGGGCCCAACAGCGTAGCCGACAATAAAGTGAAGCGAGAGGGAGCAGTTCCCCCAGGTCGCGAATGGGAATGGCTCTCCTCAAGTCACATTGCGACTGGGCGATCAGCACAACTCAGCTCGCTCGAGCTTAGGTGACTGCTGATTTAGTAACAATGATCACAGGCCGGAGGCCGACACGCCCTCTGCCGGTGGCGTGAGCCACCGGCTAGTGAAGGTGGGGAAACATAGCCCAGCGGGCGACACACTCTGCAGTCAGTGTGTCGGCCTCCGGCCTCATGGCGCCAGGTCGCCCCAAAACCGTTGGCTCACGCCAACGGCAGTTCATGTTTCGGCCTCCGGCCTATTCGCGTGCTACTAAATCAGCAGTCTCCGCAGCTAGGGAGAGGTGACTACACAATGAGTTGCAGCCGATGAAATCGAGACTGCTTGCCCCGGCCTGCCCAGGTACACCACTACTCGACTTGGTCCTCAACGCCCCATAACTTGACCAACAGCGACAACATCTCGGGATCGTGTTTTTTTAACTCTTCTCGATCGTAGGGAAAAAAGTCATTGCGGCTGAAGTAGGCTTCGCTTGTTTCGGCAAAGTACTCTTGCGGCGTTGTCATTGCATACGCTCGCCCCCGATGCTTGCGGCCGTTGGCGTCTTGACGCTCGACATCGTCGTACTTGCCACTCGCCTTGGCTTTCTCGTAAGCCTTCTTTAGCGGTTGATTGCCAAAGCCACGCTCAAGCACTCGGTCGTGGTAGGCGTGGGCCAGTTCATGCAATGCGAAGTTGGGCATCCGCCGCGTCTCGGCTTCGAAAATGCGGACATTGGTGAACTCGACGCCCTTCGCCATGCTCGGATCACGGCCGTTATCAATTAACCATTTTTTGTTTGGATGATATTCCGCTCGTGGCTGAGTGTCCGGGTACTCGGGCGAAAACCATAATGGCACCTTTAGTAACTCTGCGACTGCGGGCTCAGGAACCACCCGAATAATCTCTTCGAGCTGCTTTTCTAGCAGCTTCAGCGCCTTCGCGGTCGCTTGCTCGTTTTGCGATTCCAATTTCTGGCTGACGTGAACCGTCCAACCCGCAACCACCCGTGTCTGGTGAGATGAATTCGATTCCTCTGCGGCTTGCGACTTCCGCCCCACACCACTGGCCAACACCGCGGCCGCGATGACGAACCGGATCCAATTTCGACGACGACAACCGATCTGCATCTGTAACACACTTCTTATGACGAAAATTCGGGACACTAATTTGAATTGGGTTCGGGAAACATCACCGCGTGTTGCCACGATCGATCACTCGGCGGTGACGATCCCGTTGCTCCAATATACTTGATCGAATCGGTTGTCGATGTCTCCTGAAACCGTTTCAGAAAACGATGCAGCGCGGCCCCCCGCATCAAGCTTCGACTTCGATGCGATACTGGTGAATGAAACTCGACCCACGGGTGCTCGTCGGTATTCAAACGAGCCCCCTCACGTTGCGGCCAATCTCCCGCGTACAACTCAAACAATCGCGTCGCCGTTGCTAACGAGGTATCCTGAAAATGCCCACCTGCCAACAATTCCCTCAGTCGTTCGTCGAGCGCAATTTCGTTGATCTGCAGCGGTGATTCGGAGGCCACCAGACCAACAATCGGTCGTGACCGGCTCAATCGCCCCCACCACAATGTGACATGAGGAAAGACACTGCGAAGCGAGTCGGCGATCATTTCAAAGTCGTCAACGCCAAGCTGATAGAGCGGCAACCACTGGCACAGTAGCCCTTGCGGGCGAAGTCGTTTCTTGGCCGCTGCAAATTGCTCGACCGTATACAGGTACCCTGTTTCGCTTTCCCAGGGCACAAACAAGTCCGAAACAATCACGTCGTATTTCCGCTCGGTCGTTGCCAGGAAATGACGCGCATCATCAACAATCATGGTCGTCCGCGGATCATCGACCACATGACGATTTTCGTCGCCCAGTAGTCGCACGGCATCGACGACTTCGGGGATCAGTTCGACGATGTCGATCGATTGCAGTTCACGATGCGGCACCGCACCACCCGCTGTCATTCCGGTGCCCAATCCAAGCAGCGCGACGTCACGCGGTTGAGGGTGCAATAGCAGCGGTAAATGGGCTTGGCGATACTCACGTTCGGCGCTTTCCCCGGTCGCTCCGAATCGATAGTGCAAATTCTGACGAACCTTTTTAGCACCGGTCCGCGGATTTTGAACCACGTCGATCCATCCGTAGGTGGAATGCAAACGACGCAGCAACGTGTCCTGATCCTCGCCACGCACCCACGATTCGGGATTGCCAATCAGAAGCGGCAAACACGCAAGGACCGCGACTACCACCGGTGTAAGAATTCGCATCCGTGTCGCGTCGCTATGTAATTGCCAAAATGCCGGAGCCAGCATCGCCAATGCCACCACCGCAAACGATTTCCAGAGTCCGAGGGCAGGAAACAAAACAAAGCTGGCGATGATCGCTCCGACCGCTGCGGCGACGGTGTTGGCGAGCGTCAATCGTCCCACTTCATGGCTGTGCGTTTCCGCTTGCACACTCAAGGCAAACCAAGCGGTCGGCAAAATCAATCCGGTAAAGAAGGCGACGGGCAAAGTGATCGCCAGCACCAACAACAAACCGTTGGCGTAATAAGCGGCAAATGTTTCGCCCGCTTGAAAATACAGCAAGCGAGTTCCTGTTACAAAGGCGACTACCGAGATCGCAATCGCTGCGGCTGCTAAACATCCGGCCCAGGTCACGATCGTTTTCGGCGAAAAAGAAACCAGCAACCGACTGGCTACCATGGCACTGAGCGAAAGCCCCAGCAGAAAACCGATCAGCACGAACGAGAATGTGTAGGTGCTGTTATGAAACACCAAGCTGAACAGCCGTGTATACAAAACTTCCATGGCCAACGTTGCAGCGCCCGAAACCACCACCACCATGCTCCAAAAGCGGCGCTCGGATTTGTCAAGATTGCCAGGCCTCTTCGGCAGCGACTTCTCCACGGCATTCTCACCTAGGTTCGCCGGAGCCATTGCTGACGTAGCGGAACTCGTCATGAGTTTCGAGCTGTTCTGCGATTCACGAAAGTCTTGACGACTTCCGCTACCAGTCATCCCGTCACCTGATGTTCCGGCAGTTCTTAACCTCGTCACGCGTCGCAGCATCAGTGCAGCGGCAGCACAGGCCAGCGAGATCATCGCTGCCACCCCGCTGCTTCGCGTCACCCCGACGATCGGTAATAGCAACGACGACGCGGCGAGGACGCCACCGACCGCTCCGAGCACATTCCATCCATAAGCTCGCGTCAAACGATCACGAGGAGCGACGCCATCACTGAGCTGCATTTGCCGGAAAATCTCGTTCATGATTGGCAGCGTCGCGCCCAACGCAATCGTCGCGGGCGCCAACAGCAACAGACTGAACACCACTCGCGATCCCATTTGGATCACTGAAACGCGGGAATGCAGCAGCGGCTCGATCAGCGAACCAGCCGAGTGACTGATCAAAAACGGAACGGTGATTGCCCACAAACCGGCGACGATTTCACAGGCGGCATAGCCACGAAAGGGACACACTCGATGGGCCCATCGTCCGCCGATCGCATAGCCGATCGCCATGCCGCCAAAGTACGCGGCCAGCACCGCTGCGGCGGCATGCGAGGTGTGCCCAAACAGCAATCCCAGCTGACGATTCCAACTGACCTCGTAAACAAGCGCCGCAAACCCCGAAGCAGCAAAGATGAGGTAATACGGCAGCATGGCAACCTTAGGCAGCGGGCGGGAGGTTTCTGTTTGGGGTGCGATGCGAGAGACCTGCCTGGATACGGATCTCATTGCAACGATGTGTTTTTAGGGCAAAGGCTGCTTGACATCACCGATCTTAAGTTAGCCTGGACTGCTAACACTTTGGTATTGACATCGGAGGTTAGGGGTGGGTTTTTCTTCCGGTCGTTACTGCAGTTACCTCTCCACCGACGAAGGGTGACTGCTGATTTAGTAGCATTGATTGCAGGCCGGAGGCCGATACACCCTCTGCCGGTAGCGTAAGCTACCGGTCAGGAGAGGCGGAAAAACATAGCCCGGAGGGCGACACATCTGCTGCCAGTGTGTCGGCCTCCGGCCTTACGGCGACAAGTCGCCCCTAAACCGTTGGCTCACGCCAACGGCAGTCTATCTGTCGGCCTCCGGCCTGTGCGTTTGCCACTAAATCAGCAGTCACCGAAGTTGGTGGAGAGGTGGCAGAAAACTAGCGCATCCAAAAATCACGGCAACACTAGAGTTTTAGCAGTCCAGCTTTAGCCCCGGTTGGATGGTGACGAAACCATGGCTAGCGCCAAAACGGCTAATTAATTAACTGCTACCTATCTGCTTAGGACCGTAAACGGCCGAAAGTCTTGGCGACTTTCGCTACAGCTTACGGCCCGAAAGCTATTCGTCGCCGGAAGACTAGTGGTCGTGGCCTTCGTGGTCGTGGTCGTGTTTGATCTCGCCGCGATAGGGCGTTCCGTTGATCGTCACGCTCAACTTGGGTGCCGAAGCTTCGTCATCGATATGCCCAACCAATTCGGCATCGGCCAGCGTAAAGCGTGACGACTTGCCGTCTGTGTCGCCGGAATCGGGACTGGCCGCCAACTTGAACTGCTCGGGCGCTCCCTCGTGCGTCAAATTGATCGTGACTTCCTTGGCATCAATTGGAACCGCTTTCGCTGCCGCCGAGTCAAGGATATAGACAGTGACCGACTTGGCATCATGAACCACTTCGGCATGATATTCTTCGTTGCCGAGTTCGACTAACGAACCATGGTGAGGCCCTTCGCTCGGATGGGCGTGCACATCGACGGTCGCAGGCGGAAGTCCGTCGACGGTCACGTCGTTACCGGAGACGCTGGGGTCCGCATCGGGATTTGTCGTCGTTTTATCGCCACATCCCGTGGTGAAAAGAATCAGACCGGCGGCAAAGGTTGCAAATTTTGTCATACGCATTGTAAAAATCTCTGTGATCAGGGGGCAAAATGAGAACGTCTCACGAGAAGAAATCGCGAGGCGGTACGTTTTCGGAAAAACCTCGCAACCGAAATTGCGAAGCGACTGCGGGGCGGCTTTCGATTTACCCCGCTACGGCATTAATGGGAGTGGCGAGCTTCAAAGCCGTTTTGTTGTAACCACGAAGCCCATTGTTCGGACGTGTTGTGGTCAACCAAGTGGATATCTCGCCAAGTTGGGGCGCGAAACCGAATGTCGCGGTGATCGCCGTGGCTTTCGACGACCACCTCGCACCCCATGTCTTGTAATACTTTCAAAGTCTGAGTTTCTTGAGCCGAACCGCTGCCATGGATTTGCTTCCAATCGACCATGCGAAACTCGACAATTTCCGCACCTTCGGAAAATACCGCTGCGGTGTGAGCATGAGACACATCAAACCCTGAGGCTTTGAGCCACCGAGCCCACTGATCCGCCATCGCATGGTCTTTGACACTAAGTGATCTCCACTTCGGACTGCGGTAAGCAATGTCGATGTGTCCGGCATGTTGGTCCTGCTGGGCTTCACAGCCAAGCTGTTGCACGGTGGCAAGATGCTGAGCCGCCTTGTTCGCGTCTTCGAAATGCATCGTTTTCCATTGTGGCAACTGGAACGCCAACGTTTCGCCCGAGTGATCATGATCGCCATGCGAATGGCCATCATCACCGCCATGCGAATGGTCGTGTGCTTGGCCGTAGGACGAGCCGCCGCAGGTGACCATCGCAGCAAAAACCATCAGGGGGAACAATTTCTTCATTTTCTTCTCCGTACGAACCAAGGGGGGAGAGACTCCGATCATCGTGTAGCAAACCTTGAGCCACCGGCGTGGGCTCGCGACACCGTTTTTCACGCACGATTTTTTTTCACGCACACATCTAAACTTCATTCAATTCGATTTCGCCTGCGGTGGCATTGACGACCCGCTCGGCTGACTTCATGCCAAACAACCAAAACAGCGCCGGATGCACAAAGAAGTCCAACATCGTCGAACTCACCAATCCGCCTAGAATCACCGTGGCGACGGGATACAAAATTTCTTTACCCGCATCGCCGGCCGACAACACCAAGGGCACCAATCCAATACCCGAGGTCAATGCGGTCATCAAAACCGGCGCAAGTCGCTCGAGACCTGCGCGAACAATCATCGAGGGCGTGAACTGTTCGTCTTCGTGTTGCACGAGATGCAAGTAATGCTGCAGCAACAGAATGCCATTTCGCGACGCGATCCCGGCAAGCGAGATGAATCCAACCATCGCGGCGATCGTTAGCGTTTGACCGGTGATCACCAAGGCGGCGACCGAACCGATGAACGCCATGGGAAGCGCCGCCATCACTTGAAACGCCAAGTTCACACTGCGGAACAAGGTGTACAGCACCAGAAACACGCCCATCATCGAAATCACAAATAACACCGAGATGATTCGGCTAGCCGATTGCTGACTTTGAAATTGGCCTCCGTACTCGACAAAATATCCCGAGGGCAATTGAGCAATGATCGGTTTGATCGACGTCTGAATATCGGTCACCACGTCGACAACGCCGCGGTCGGCAACGTTACACTGGACCACGATGCGGCGACGAACATTCTCGCGATTGACCACGTTGGGACCACCCGATTCGTAGACTTTCGCAAGCCCGGACAGCGGGATCATTCCGCCATCAGGCAACTGAATCGACAATCGCTTCAATTCTTCGATGTCCTCGCGGTAGTCCTCTTTCATTCGCACTATCAAATCAAACGTTCGCATCCCGTCGAGCACTTCCGAAGCGACTTTGCCATTCATGGCGGTTTCGATGTATTCGTTGACCGACGCAGCACTGAGCCCATATTGCAACAATCGATCGCGATCCAGTTCGATGCGAAGCTGAGGGATAATGACTTGCGGTTCGACCAACGCGTCGGTGACGCCCGGCACCAATTCGATTTCCGCCTTGATCTGTTCCGCCTTCTGACGCAACACATCCAAATCGTCTCCGTAAATCTTGATCCCCACCTGGGCTTTCACTCCCGACAACATGTGCGAGATCAAGTGGGCAATCGGTTGCTCAACCGCGGTGACCACGTGCGGAAACTCTTCCATCGCCTCGCGGATTTCGGCTAATTGCTCTTCACGTGAGCGAGGCGAATTGGGATCAAGCTCGATGATCATTTCGGACATATTGACGCCCTCGGCATGCTCGTCCAACTCCGCACGCCCCGTCCGCCGAGCAAACCGCTGCACATCGTCAATCTGTTTCAATGACTCTTCAACCGAGCGAGCGATCTCGTTGGACGCCGCCAACGAGGTGCCCGGCGGCAGCACGACGTTCAACTGGATTGTGCCCTCGTTAAAGGGAGGCAGAAAATCTTTTTCAAGTCGCGAGACGAAGATCGCGGCGATCGCGACCATCAACAACGTCACACCGAGGTTCAGATAGGGAAAGGTCAAACTGAACCGGATCACTTTATCTGCAACCCACTTCAACCCCCGCAACACGAAGCCATCTTTTTCTTCGCCGCTTCCTTTACTCATTCCGAGCAACCAATACGACAGCACCGGTGTCACCGTTAGCGAAACCACCAATGATGAAAGGATCGAAACGATATAAGCAACTCCCAGCGGAGCAAATAATTTGCCTTCCATCCCTCCCAGAGCAAACAGCGGAATGAAAACCAAAATCACGATCATGGTGCCAAACACGATACTGCGACGCACTTCGGCACTGGCTCGAAACACCACCAGCAATGGGTTCAGCGGATTCCCGGCAGCACGGTTTTCTTTCAAGCGGCGATAGATGTTCTCGACGTCCACGATCGCATCATCGACAAGTTCGCCCATGGCCACCGCGATCCCGCCGAGCGTCATCGTGTTAATCGACAGCCCAAATACCGCGAATACGATTGCGGTCATGACCAGCGACAGTGGGATGGCCGTTAGCGTGATGAACGTCGTTCGTAGATTCAGTAGAAACAGAAACAGCACGATGACGACCAAGATTCCGCCGTCACGAAGTGCTTCGACAACATTGTCAATTGCGCGGTCGATGAAGGATTTTTGCGAGTAGACCGTCATCAGCTGCGTGCCCGCCGGCAACGTTGGTTTGAGTTCTTCGATCGCAGCCATCACATCTTCGGTCACGCGGCGGGTGTCGGCGCCGGGCTGTTTATTGATCGTCAGCACCACCGCCGGCCCACCACGCCAATTCGATGCCGGATCGTCCGTTGCGTTCGATTCGGAACTTGCATTTGTCGAGCGAACGAAGGCAGAACTGTCACCGCGTTTAACTTGCGCTCCCTCGACCACCTCAGCGACTTGAGACAGCAACACCGGCCGACCTTCGCGAATTTTCACCGGCACTTTTTTCAGATCGTCCAACGACTGAATCCGTCCTAATGAGCGAACCAATAGTTCTTTCGGTCCCTGTTTGTCGAGGTAACCGCCCGTCCCGTTTTCGTTACTCTCGGTCACGGCCGATTCAATTTCGGGCAACGTGACTCCGAAACGGAGCATCGCGTCGGGGTCCACCAAGACTTGAAATTGCTTCCGCTCGCCGCCCATCGTGAAGACTTGCGAGACACCAGGAATCGTCAACAACCGTTGGCGGACGACCCAGTCGGCGGTGGTGCGAAGCTGCATGGGGTCGACATCTGGATTGTCGCTCCACATTCCCAACATCAGAACTTGGCCCATGATCGACGAGATCGGCGCGAGCTGAGGCGTGATCCCGGGTGGCAACCGATCCTGAACCATCTGCATCCGCTCGGCCACAATTTGCCGGTCGGTATAGACATCGGTGCCATAAGCAAATTCGACATAAATGACCGAGATCCCGACACCTGAGGAACTGCGAACCGCCTCGACCCCGTTGGCACCATTCATCGTGGTTTCGATCGGGAAAGTGATCAGCGACTCGACCTCTTCGGGAGCCATACCCGGCGTTTCTGTCATGATTACGACGCGAGGTCGGTTCAAATCGGGAAACACATCGATGGGCATCACCATCGTTTGCCATGTCCCGTAACCAATCAGGAACAGTGCGACTGCGATGACAAGCAATCGTTGATGAAGTGCGAAGCGTATGACGGCGTTAAGCATGAATCAATGGAAAATGGAGAAGCGGTGATTGAGACGATGACGTGTCGGAGTCTTCCTGTTTGTTTATCAGTGCGAGTGTCCGGCATGCGGATCGGCACCACCGCCCGATTTGTTTTTGATTGCCATTTGCATTTGGTGCGCGGCTTTCAGGGCAATCACATCACCGGGATAGATCGAACCATCGTTGGCGATCACCACGGCGTCTTGGCCACGATGGCGAACATGCACCGGCACGCGAGTAAAATTCTTACCGTTTTGCTGAAACACAAACCAATCGGCACCCTCTTTCACGACCGCGTCCACCGGCAATACGATTTGATTCTCCCACTGTTCCACGGGAACACGCAGTTCAAGTCGCTGGCCGATGCGATACTTCCACGAAACAAACCGCTGCCCCTCGTCATTTTTGACATCACGCATCTTTTCATTGGGCAATTCCACGAACAGTGACAAGGTTCGCGAATCACTGTCGATCGAATTGGAAACGAAGACCAACTTCAATCCGCTAACGACCTCTTGCCCCATCGAACCGCTGAACACCGCATCGACTGACCAACCTTGCTGAGCTGCTTCGGAGATCGCCGCGATGTCGTTTTCAAACGCTTTGCCTTCGATAAACAATTGGGTGTAATCCGATAGCGAGCAAAGCTTGTCACCCGCCGTGATCGCTTGTCCTTTGTGAACACTCAGGTCATCGATCACCAACAGTTTCTTGTTGCTTCGGTTGCGAGTCATGTCCTGAGGCAACCCCTGTGGCTTGGTATACGAGACCGGGTGCACGGACACCTGGCTCAGATGCAGTTCCTCGTCCTCGCTATGGCTGTCCACATCAGGAGCCACGATCTGCAAATCGCCCATCAATTTTCCGTCGCGAGCAATCGCATCAATTTGCCGGTCCGAAAGTCCGTGCAACCGGAGAGCTTCTCGCTGTGACTTTGCAAACGCTTCGAGTTTTTCTTTGGCGTATCGCCGTTCCAACAGCTGTTTCCCTGAGATCGCACCGGACCGGGTTGCATCTTCCAAACGAGCGATCTCGCGGTTTTCCACTTCCAATTCGCTGATTGTTTTCAGATAGGCCGTTTGCGTTTCCACCAAGTCTTCGTAGGTCAAACGCACTTCAAACAGCAGGTCTCCTGGCATCACCGCTTCGCCGGTAACCGCGTGCACGTGGGTGACGACGCCATTGAGCGGCGACGACACCACGATCGAGGATCGCCCAGGTTTGGCGACCACAACGGCGGGGACGGTGATCGAACGACGATAGTTCGACAACTCGACCGGACGCAGATACTTTGGCGTCAATCCGAGGTTCTTGCGAGCTTGCGGCGTCAACTCTAACGATGTGACCTCTGCCGTTTCCGCGGCCGGCAGAGCATGAGTCGCGTGCTCGTCACCCTCGGCAACTTGGCCGCCACGCTGCGATGAAAGCGTCGCGTCAATCCATGTCGATAGCGGCGGCCACCACATCGAATAGGTGCCCCCGGCCGCCACAACAACGACCAAACCAATCGCGATTTGGATCACAGGCAAAGGTAATTTTGAAAGTTTAGGTCGCATTGGAAACGCTTCTTCTATGAAACAAAATTTAGATGAATTGGCAAGGCAGCGACGTCGCAGCAAACAGCATCGAAACACAACAGCACGCTGAAAAACGTGCCGCTCTGTGGCGATGAATGCAGCCCTGAATTTCAGCAGCTGGAACCGGTGGTAATGTCGGCGTGTTTCGAGCAATCGCGGCGTCGATTGAAGCTGCATCGCCTCGAAAGGCAGAACAAGTTCAAATAGCAGGCCAAAATCAAACCAAGTTCGCCATATGCGAAAAGATTCTTTTGGACTCGCGCCGACGCGTGGATGCAGCAAGCCCAAGGACGTTGACTGAAATCACGCAAAGCGTTGCGGTCGGATCCGATCGAGTCAGAACGTCACCAGGACGCTGAAACCAACCTCGGCCCAAGCAGCAAACAGAGAGAAAGAAGGGCTCAAATCTGCCAAGATTGCAGACGAACACACGACTCAGACGAGGATAACACCCGAGCGCGACAGAGGCGGTCGAACTCGCCCCCCAACGTAACCCGCGGCGTTTGGGCCACCATGTCGACGGTCAAAAACGCAAAGGGGACCGACACCAATTGAAGATCCAGATCCAACCCTTTGGAAAATAATCCCACAAAGTGGCAATGCGCTTCATCGCAATGGTGAGAATGGCCGCAAGGTGAATCCGCATCGGTTAACGTGACGGTTTCGACAGCCAAATCACCAACCACCCAGTCGGTTGTCGGTGGGGTTATGACGTGAGATTTAGCGTGAGAATGCGTGCTGTGATCACAACACACCGCCACAGTATGGTAGTGACCGTGATCCGTATCGCCACACACATCCGCTGCGGCAATCTGGTCGGCATGTTGCTCGCAACATGCATTCCCCAGTGCGTGAGAGTGATGCCAGCAGCAACCCAGCACGGCATGCGCCGCGAACGCGATCAGCGTCAGTAGATGGGTCGTTCGGACAAACACTTTAAACACAACCTTTGGGGGACAGGACCATCTTGCGATGCTCTAATCTTTCCTAGCAAGCTGAATCGGGTCAAGAGGAACAAATCTTGATTTGAATTCGCCAACTCAGCAAATCATGCCATTCCCGCTGCGTCTAGCGGCTTATTGCTGGCTAAACGTTAGTCCACGCAGAGCATCGTCACCGCTATTGTCCACCATCGCGTCCAGGGCGCCGCTGAGCACGTAACCGTCCACGCGAGCCCGAGCCTGGGCCAATTGGGCCTGCGAGGCGATAAACTGCAGGTTGGTATCATAATAGGTGCGCCGCGCCACCAAAACTTGGACAAAACTGGTCTCCCCCGCCTTGTAGGCGGTTTCTGCCAATTTCAGCCCATCGGCGGCATTGGGCAGAATGTCATTGCTGTATTTCGACACTGCGGCGAGCGAGGAATCGTAATCGCGTGAAACGGCAGCCAGTCGGGCTTTGATCGCGTTTTCGATCCGCAATGCGTCCTGGCAAGCACGGACCAGTTCAGCACGCGCGGCGGCAATGTTACCCTGGTTGCGATTGAATACCGGAATGGGGGCACCCACCTGAACATTAATCATTCCCGAATCGGTCGCGTTGTCGTGCCCGGCCGCCAATTGGAAATCAAGGTTCGGAATCGGCTGCACACATTGACGCTGAATATTCGCTCGAGCCTGGCTGATTCGCGTTTGTGCCGCTTGGTACTCGGGGCTCGACGCGACCATCGTCGTGGCGACATCCGACCAATCGAGCGAGCTTTCGGTCTGTGGCAACTCACCTTGTAGCGAGATCGGCTGCATGTGCGGAGTCCCAGCCAACGCAACAAGTTCTCGCCATGCCGCCGCATAGCGAATCTCGGCTTGCTGCAACGACAAGTCGATCTCATTCTTTTGCACTTTGGCCTGCACGACGTCCAACTGGGATCCTTCGAGTGCCTCTTTGCGGAGCTCGGCTAGTTC
The DNA here is from genome assembly GCF_039541335.1 of Novipirellula rosea. Taxonomy (NCBI): domain Bacteria; kingdom Pseudomonadati; phylum Planctomycetota; class Planctomycetia; order Pirellulales; family Pirellulaceae; genus Novipirellula; species Novipirellula rosea. The sequence continues at coordinate 71,363 of NZ_BAABGA010000099.1, forward strand.
CAACCCCTTGTCGGCAACGGACTGGAAGTCGCGGATCAGCTTAATGCGTCGTTGAGCGGCCAAGGCATCATAAAACTTGACGCGAATGTCGGTCGCAATTCGGTATTTCTGTGCTTCAAGCTGGAACAACTGAGCTCGCAACGCCTCGTTTTGGACACGGCGATTCAGCTCTAACTTGTCCGCGGTAATTAGCGTCTGAGAAATATAGACGGTGTGTTGATCGGTGCCATCATCGGCTAACTGCATCCCTTGGTAACCGACAGTTGGATTCGCTCGCAAACCGACCTGAGTGCGAAAACCCGCCGCCTTTTGAGTCGTCGCCACCAATCCTTGGATGGTCGGATTGTTGCCAAGGGCGAGGGCTTCGAAATCGGCTAACGTCATTGCCGATTGCCCCGTGGCATAGGTCGCCGATGTCGATGGCTCGGTCGCATTGTCAAACGGAATCGCAACCTGAACCATGGTCTCGGGATACGTCACATTGCCGTCGCTGGCGTAACCAAAATCATCAAAAACGACTTGGGCAACGTCGCTGTTGGGCTCGGTTTCCGCCGCAGCAGCGGTGCCCGAATCGGCTGCTGTGGATGGGGCGGCCCCAGAAACAGTGGACTCAGAAACAGCGGACTCAGGTGCGTCAATCAGTGACACATCAAACGACGACGTCGGGCTTGAATCCAGCAACGATGAAAACGCACCCGGCGATGCACACCCGACCATACTAGCAGTCGAAGCGGCAAGCAGCAGATTAGTAAAAAGAAATCGTCGTCTGGACATAAGATACACCAATATTCAAGGCTGGTCCGCTGTCGTGAAACTCGTTGACAGTACAAATAGGCGAACGGGAAAATAGGTGAACGGGAAAAATGCAAACGTCTCCCCGGACATCAGCTCTCCGGACATCAGCCCGGTCGAGTGGAATGGATTATTACTGTTATTCATCGGATATCGCCGGTAGGCATCGTTGGGAATAAGTCAGTTACCGGCGTGCCGAGACGTTCAGAAACGTGAATGATCGGTGTAACCGGCAAAGTCCAATTCAAGTTCGATGGAAAAGAGTCGTAACAAAGAAAAATGACTCAATACGCACACTCAAAGCGAGGGTTTTGCGTGTCACTATCACCGGCGCCGCTGTGCGACTGCCCCATTTTCGACGGCTTGCTTGGCTTCGCTGCGACTTGTTTGGCTTCGCTGACAAAGTGTCCGCTGTCTGTATCGCTGCAATCGCGTTGCTATTGATTCGTCACCCTTGACCTTTCCGCACGCGTTGCAATGGATTGGAGAGACACGGATCCAGCAGCACCTCGGCGTGAATGTTTCCGCTGACGAGGATATCGTCATGGTGCGAGTGCTTGTGTGTCGGAAACGCAAGCGTCCCATTAAAGAGTGAAGGTTAGCATGAAACAAACATTTACCGTTGCTGGATTCCTCTGCGTTGCCCTGATGGGTGTCTTGTGCCTCAACGCCACCGCGCAGTATCCCGATTGGCATGGACACCATTACGATCGAAATGGGCACGACTGGCACTCTCCCTATGAACATGGCCACGAGAAGTATGATGGGCACGGATATCATGCCTACGAGCACGCTGGGTACACACATTCGAGGCATGGACGAGCTGGACAGAATCGATTGAGATACCGTGACCCTCACGCTGTCGATTTCATGCAAGACCGCTATGCAGATGCCCTCGGCAACGACACGCCGGAACCGCGTCTGCGTTTTTACGGTCCCATCGAAAGCTACGATTCTATGGCAATGCCACGCTCGTGCGGTTCCGGCTATGCCGACTGTCCCTTTGCTCAGAACGCCCCTCGCGCCGGTGCAACGCCATGGCAACACGGCGACCACTCGCATGGAAATTCTTTTGCGAACCCGCACGGCCATGCGGACGGGATGCAGCGACGAGGCAACCCTGATTTTGCAGTTCCCAATCGGCCGTCACAAAATCGAGACAACACGTATATTCCTCAGCCATCGCTGTCGCAGCCTTCATTGCCACAGAACCGCGACGCCGTGCGTGGCAACGCTTCGGACGCAATCGTGATGGACGGGCCGCCACCCTCGCTCGATGGAATCACGCCAAGTTCCAGCGGTGAGTCTTCTCCGCCGCATGTTCACGCGGATCACGACCATGAACACGCCGGCCATGAGCATGCTCACTAAGCCACTCCGCTACAAAAACACTTAGTGGCCGAGTGTCCAGACCAGGACCAGTAGCATCAGCGTGACCAACAGGATCGTCATCCGTCCGGCCCATCGCTGGCCAATCGTGAACGCGCGATCCACTCGCATGCCTCGCGCGTACAGCACAAACGACGACCCAATCATGATCGTCAACACGTTCACCGACACCAGCAACACCGGACCAAAGATCGGCGTCCCTTGGCCGCTCGCCCAGATCGGACTTTCAGCCCCCTGGGTCAGGCGAAAGGCGAGTTGAAGTCCGGCTGTCGAAATCGGCGGCACCAATGCTGCCGCGATCGCGGCACCGGCCAGTGCCGAGGAAAGATGGCTGCGAGTCCGTGCGTAGGACGCCGCCATGCCGCCAACCAACCCGACACAAAAATCGAGTGCTGACGGTTTGCAGCGAGCCCACATCTCGGGCGTGATCTCGGGGGTTTGCAGCAGCACCACGAGACAACCAAACAGAAAACTCGAACTCAATGCCCCAAGAAAACCAATCACAATCGCATTGGATGCCGACTGAAAAAGCGGCCGGTTGCCATGCGTCAGTGCCAAACCCGCGCCCAGAATCGGCGTCATCAAGGGGGCAATCAACATCGCTCCGATAATCACCGCCGCTGAATCTTGCAGCAACCCAAAGGCCGCCAGCATGGCGGATGCCGAGATCAATCCCAAGAATTCCCAGCTCGGCTGCGAACCTTCGGTTAACGACTGGGATAACTCAACGCGTTGCTCTCGCGTTACCGGTTCGGCAACGTGGGTTGCCCAGTACCGCAATCGCGAGGCGAGCGATTCAGAAAACGTCTCCCCTTTGCTGATCAAGGCAATCGACGCCTTGCTCGATTCCTTCAGCAGCGCACGCGCCGCGGCGTACCGTTTTTCGTCGGCGGGTGTCCGGCCGTAAACGATCCAGACCAAATCTCCTGATCCGCAGCGTTCGCCCTCCAGCCGCACGCTTTCCTGTTCCAGCCACTTTGGGACATCGGTATCGCTTGGGGGATCATTTTCCAAAAGCGGCGAATGAGCGGGATGCCCGAGCAATCGCTTCGAGATCCGCTGCGTTTCCGCTTGCGTTGGAACATCAAAATCATAGACACGCGACGATGACGTTGGCGGCGCCCCGTTGATGCGAAGCCACAGCGTTTGGACCGGCGAACGCTCGAACAGGGATCGCTGAAACGGTTCGTCATGTTCATCTTTGACAATCAGAACCAAGGACGACTTCTTGACTCGAATATGATTCAGAACCGAGTCGATATCTTCATCAACGATCTCGATTGTCTTGATTGACGACGACGCCTGCAACGTTTTGCGAGCCTGCTCAGCGAGCGTATTCCGATCCTGGCCCAGCACGACCAATACGATTTCGGCATCGATCGAATCGGCAATTGTCTCGGCCCAAGGAGTCCCCTCGGTCAATTGACGCTGCGAACTCACAAAGAAATAGAGCGACATATTGACGGCGGCTTGCTTGGGAACAACGCGAATCTCGCGGGTTAGCTGGACAACCCGTTCATCGTTCCGGTGCTGGTGGCGAATTGGTCAATTTCCATGCCAAGATTCTGCAACATCGAAACGTACAGGTTTGGCAGAGGGTAATTGTTCTTTCGATCAAACGCGAGGTGTTGCCCATGACGAAACCCACCGCCTGCCAACAGCACGGGCATGTTGCGGTTGTCGTGATTGGACGCGTTGCCCAGATTGCTCGTCAAAAAGACCGTGGTCAAATCCAACAGCGACGTGCCGGAATCATCGGTCTCTTTCAATTCTCGCAAGAACTGGCCCCACTGAGCCACGAACGCTTCTTCGACGATTGCGAGTTGTGACAACTTGTCTTCGTCTTGTCCATGATGGCTTAGCGAGTGATAGCCTTCATCCACCCCTTCGATCGGAAGCACACCACCGCCGCCAGGGATATGGAACGAAATATAGCGAGTCGAATCGGTTTGCAGCGCGAGCTTGATCACTTCGCACATCGTTTTTTGGCGAGCGATCAAATCGTTCGGGTTGCCCACGTCGACCGGCTTCTTGGCATCGACGACCGGCTTGGGAAGGTTGGCCCATCGCTCGGATAATTCCATCCGTTTTTCGAGTTGACGGACGCTCGTGAAATAGGCGTCCAACCGATTACGGTCTCCCGCACCCAGTTGCCGCTCGAGTGATTTCGCATCCTCGCCGACAAGATCCATGATACTGCGACCTTCGCGAACGCGTTGGGCTTGTATCTTTCGCTGCTGCGGTGGATCGTTGATGAACAATTTGGCAAACAAACGCGATGGCGATGATTCCGGTGGAATCATCGATCCATTTTCAGTGTACGAGGGACTTGTCGAGCCACCGTTACTAAGCACAAGCGATGGAAATCGAGTGGCGTCGCCAAAGTGTTTGGCGAGCAACTGATCAATCGAGATCGAGTTCTTTGCCTTGCCCGCAGTCCCCATCGGGGTGGCCGTCAAAATGCTCGCTTCGGCGCGGTGCCCTCCTTTGACTCCCGGATGCGACGTCCCCGAGACCACGGTCAATTGATCCCGCAGATCTTGCAGCGCACGAAGGTAGGGTGTCGCTTGATAGTCGCGACCCCCGGTCTCAGGAAACAAGTTGTCGGCGACCAAGCCTAGTCCAAGCGTCATCGTGACAAGTCGCTTCGGTTTGCTTTCGCCCTTGTCATTGGCAAACGTCGGCTGCATCGCACTTAACCATGGCAACCCCATCGAGATCCCGGCACCACGCAACACGGTGCGGCGGTTCAGGCGAGATTTGAGATTGAAGTAAATGGTTTTCTTCATGGTATATCTGTTCGTTAAATGAAAGGTGCGCTGATGGTATCGGACGGTAGCTCACCGAGATCTACTTCGATAAAAAAATCGGACTCAAAACCACCTCGTTTAAGAGCGACCGCATTCCATAGCGATCGTCGGATGTCGAATCAACAATCTGCTCGACCTGATCACGGTCCGCAAACGCGATCGGAGCACCGGTGCCGTAGACCAGCAATTTTTCAGCAAAGTTACGAGCCAGCATTTTTTGCTCATTCGCGATCAGTTCACGAAATTGGTTAAATCCCTCAAACGGACGACCATCAGCCAAATGGTAACTGGGATCCACTTTGGGGCCTTTGCGATTGCCTTTTCCTGAGATCGCATAATGATCTCGCCATTGCCCGGCCGCATCAAAGCTCTCCAGTGCAAATCCGGGCGGGTCAATTTTGGAGTGACAGCTGGCACATTCGGTATGATTGCGATGCAGTTCCAATTGGTCGCGAATTGTTTTCGCACCACGAATGTCGGGCTCAATCGCAGGGACGCTTTCGGGAGGCGGAGGAACAGGTTGTCCCAAAACACGATCGCAAACCCAAACGCCTCGCAGCACCGGAGACGTGGTCGTGCCATTTGCCGTGACTTTCAAAATCGAACCTTGGGCCAGCAGTCCTCCGCGTGACGAACCTTTATCAAGTTTGACACGCCGAATCGCATCCCCTTCGATTCCATCAATTCCGTAAAAACGTGCCAAGCGACTGTTCACAAAGGTAAAGTCCGAGCGGACAAGTTTGTCGATGCTGGCGTTCTCATTGAGCAGCGTTTCGATATAGCGATGCGTTTCAGCCAACATCGCGTTTTCGACCACCGAGTCGAAACGGGGATACAGTTTGGGATCGGGTTCGGTAAAGTTGATGTCCACCAAATCGAGCCACTGCGATGTGAAATCCGCAACAAATTGTCGCTGACCTTTTCCATCTAACAATCGATCAACCTGGGAAATGAGCACCTCAGGATCGCGAAGTTGTTTTTGCTGAGCCAGCTTGAACAATTCGGCATCAGGCATCGATCCCGTCAAAAAGTAGCTCAGTCGTGATGCGATTGCAAAATCATCCAGCGGAGCTCTTGATGACGTGCTGCTTACCAACTCGGTTGACGTAGGCTCGACCAAGTACATGAATCGGGCCGAGCACAGGATCGCACGATAGCTCGCACGCAACGCTTCGAGTGGATCGCCGTCGTTCCGAAGTCCTTGCGATAGAATCTCGGCGTAAGGCTGCAATTCTGCCTTGGAAACAGGACGCCGGAACGCGCGATGTGCAAAGCGATTCAATTGCTCGCGTAGTTCCGTCTCCGTGACCTCCTTGTCCAACTGCAATCGCTTCGATTTTCTCGTTTTCGAATCCGCCTGCTTGTTGAGCTTTAAGTTTCCCAGCAAATGAGTACGGACCGATTGTCTGTCACCCCCTGGATGAATTTCTTCAATCTCCATTTGGTGGAATGCGACACCCGCAAGATTTTGCGGCGTCCCCTCACCAGCGCCCACTTGGCCTCCGGCGAATCGTCCTTGCTTCAACGTTAAATCGCCAGGACGAATTTCGAACATTTGGCCTTTCGGAATCCACGCTTCGAATGTTCGCTCGATCGGTTCGTCGGTCGCCTCGAAAGCTCCAACCCACGACATCAGCGGCGCCCCCGATGTGCAGAATCCGGTACGCACCGTGCACCAAACGCCATGATCTTTGGGTTTGTTCATTGCCGACGCGGTCACGGTCATTCGGTACCAACCATCTTTCGGTACCGTTGTCGTCTGGATGCGGCCGTAGAAGATCAGCCGGGATGCCCAAACCACCGCTTTTCCATCGAGCATCTCGGGTTCGCGACATCGCCGCTTGGGATTCGTACGTGCAATCTGTTTTGCGTTCAGCGATTTCACAAACGGAGTGCCCTCACCCAAGGCACGATCAAAGGCTTCGTCAAGCGCGGCATCGACAATGTTCAAATGGGATTCGATCTGAAAGTGTGACATCGCTTGGGCCGAGGCAATGTTAGTGAACCCATCAACGCGAGGGTCCTCGGGCGCAAGTGACGCCAACGGGATGTCGATCGAGAACAAATCGTGCAGCGTTCGCTCAAGCTGCAATGTGGTCAATCGCCGCGCTCGCACGCGGCCCAGCTTTGCAAACTCGGTGAGTTGAGTCGAAGTGATCCACTGAGAAGTCGCATCGAGAAATCGCTTGCGGTCGCTGGGCTCCAATTCCTCGGCGTCGCGGGGCGGCATCTCGCCCAATTCAACCCGGTCAAAAACGCGTTGCCATGTCGCCAGCGTTTTCGGATCGGCGAGATCGGACCCCAGTGCGGACGCATCAAATCCGCCTTCGCCCGATTCGTCAGCGTGACAATCGATGCACGAATTTTCGAGCAATTGGGTGGCTGCCACCGGAACACGCGACTTCACAGGATGGTTTTCCGCACTCACACAAAACGGTGCAAGAGCGATCACCATCGCAAGCGTTCGGGCTGAGACACGCGGGATCAAAGGGTTCGGCATTGCGGGAGGGGCAGCAGGCTAGGGTGACATGGGCCGCAGCGATTGCCGGGCTTGGGGGAGGGAGGGGGGGGTGGGGCTGATACCATTTTAATCAACACGTCAAGGATTGTGCGAGTCCTTTTCGCCCTGGATATCGCCGCTTTGCTTGCAAGCAGTGCGTTTTACGCGTTATTTCACAGCGACCCGGCCTCGGCTTGACGGCAATTCGCAGCATCGACACTTGATTCGATTTGGACCGTGGCATGGCTAATTTGAAACTCGTGATCCAAATCGTGAGCGATTTTTTTCAGCAGTGCATCGTTGTTTTCAAGCTGCGGCTTGACCAGATGGGCGGTCAAGGCGATCTCGGTTGTGCTCATGGCCCAGACATGCAGATCGTGGATCGCCGTCACTCCCGGCAGACTCAGTAGATAGGCGTTGACATCATCCAGGTCGATTTTCTTGGGCACCGCCTGCAGCGCGTAATTCATCGATTCACGAAGCAGGTCGGTCGTGGCAAAGAAGATCACCACGGCGATCAACAAACTGGTTGCCGGGTCGATCCAGTTCCACTGGGTATACAGAATCAGGACCCCCGCAATCGCAACCCCCAACGACAACAACGCGTCGGCGGCCATGTGCAGAAACGCGCCACGGATATTCAAATCACCATGCCGACCTTTCATAAACAACAGCGCCGTGATCGTGTTGATCACCACTCCAATCAACGCGACGATAATCACCGTCGGTGCGGCGACCTCGGAGGGTTCTTGAAACCGATGAATCGCTTCCCAAGCGATTCCTCCAATCGCGACCAGCAGAATCAGCGCATTAAATAACGCTGCCAAAATGGTCGTGCTCCGCCAACCGTAGGTGCGTTTGTTACACGGCGGAACCTTCGCCAACGCGTAGCCACCCCAGGCGATCAGCAGCCCTAACACATCCGAAAGATTGTGCCCGGCATCGGCCAAAAGCGCGAGCGAATGGCTGTAGAAACCGTACCCCGCCTCGACCAAGACGAACACCACATTCAGTGCCACGCCGATGGCAAAGGCCGATCCATAATTCTGATTTTCGGTGTGATGGTGGGCGCACTGATGCATCGTCGTTCCTCAACACGGGTGATCACGCGAACAAGAAGGGCTTGCTTGTTGCGACTTTATAGACAAACGGCAAATTTTGATAGCCGTACGGCGGACGTCCAACGTCGATGGCATTGTCTGATCATCTCAGCTCTTCCGGGGGGCACCGCGGCGGACTTATCGCTGCAACCGCTGCAATCCGCATTTCAATGCGGTGGGGTGAGGCAAGTTTGTGCGTGGACGAACCGGATCGCGCAACTCTGACCTACGGTTCCCTATGAGAGCCGATTGCCCTCTCAGAGCCATCTGACGATTCTCGAGTCATTTCACCTATCCATTGTCGCAGACGAGACCATGAGCCAAACCAAATCACGCCGCAGCCGTACGCTTGTTGATCGCGAGGTCCAAGGGGGATTGCTTCGCAAGATCGCGATTCACTGGATCGTTTTCTTCGTATGCAACGCGATTGCCTTGACCATTTGGATTCGCTTGTTCGAGCAACCCGATGCCGATTGGGGGCAAACGTTCGCCGACACGATGCAACGCTTCATGCCATTCTTTGTCATCACGATGGCGCTGATCCCCGCCTTCGTCTGGGACACGCTGAAGCTGACCAACCGATTTGCCGGCCCCATTTTGCGACTTCGAAATGCATTGGCCGACGTCCGTACCGGCCGCCCGGTGGCTCCGCTGCAATTTCGCAACGACGACTTTTGGCAAAACATTGCCGCTGACTTTAATGCGGTGATCGAACGAGTTCCGGCCGTGACGCCAATCGCCAAACCATCTCCGGCCAGCGATTCGGAGGTATAAGAACGATGACAATCACGATCCCCCATGACGTTCCCGCGATCGATCATCCCCGAACCAATCGCACCCGCCGCCGTTCGCGGCGAGCGGTCGCAGCTGCCGAGTTCGCCGTCTGTTTGCCGATCCTTGTGCTGCTGGTGTTCGGTTCAATCGAAGCGAGCAGTTTCATTTTCCTGAAACAAGCACTCAGTGTGGCGGCGTACGAGGGAGCTCGCGAAGCGGCCCTGAGCACTTCGACCGCCAGCGCCGCCGAAGATCGCGCCACCAATATCCTTACTGCACGCAACGTGCGTGGTTTCGCCGTTCGATTTCCTGATCGCAATCCCGAGCAAGCCAAGCGGGGTGAAGAGATCGCGGTCGAAATCGTGGCCCCCACGCAACCGAACAGCCCACTGGCGGGCCAATTCATTGCCAATCGAGACTTAATTGCACGCGTCGTGATGTTGAAAGAATAATGATCATGAACCATCCAAACCCTCAATCTACTTTGCGTCGATCTGATTTGCCTCGCGGTGCATCGCGTCGCCGTGGTGCGATGCTGATTTTGATCGTGATCATGATGGTCGCCTTTATGATGGCGGTCACATTCTCGGTCGACATCGCTCAGATGCATCTGGCCAGAACGGAACTTCGCAGCGCCACCGATGCGGCCGCTAAGGCAGCCGCACTCGAGTTGTCGCAATCGTTTAACGAAGGTCTCGCGATTCGTCGCGGTCAACAGATCGCACTTCGCAACACCGTCAACGGTGATCCCCTGATCGTCGATGCAAGTGATTTTTCGTTCGGGGCCAGCCGCGAAGCGAAATCAGGAAAATTCGAGTTCAGCCCCGGCCAACGCCCCATCAACAGCGTCAAAGTCAACGGCAAACGGACCCACGGTTCGAGTGCCGGTGCCGTTCCGATGTTCTTTGGCAACATGGTTGGGTTTGAATTCTTTGAACCGCAAGCTCTGTCGACAGCAACCTACATCGAACGCGACGTCGTGCTTGTCGTGGACCGCAGCGGATCGATGGCGGGAGACAAGATCGCCGATCTGCGAGACGCCATCAACATCTTTACCAGTACGCTCGAGGGTACCCCCGTCCAAGAGCAAGTCGGTTTGGCATCGTACAACGACAGAGCCCGCGAAGACGTGCAATTGAGCGACGATTTGAATCTGATCACCCGTGCGATGGCGGCGTTGCCGGTCGGTGGATTCACCAGTATTTCACGAGGCATGGATGCAGGTCACGAAATCATGAACCGTAGTCGTGATGCCAAATTTGTTGAAAAAACGATGATTGTGATGACCGATGGAAAGCACAACCGCGGACGTGAACCGCGTGAATCGGCAGACGAAATCGCTCGCGATGGGATCACGATTCACACCATCACGTTTGGTGCTGGCGCCGACACCACGCGAATGCGAGAAGTGGCAACGATTGGTAACGGAAAAACCTTTCACGCCGCCAGCGGTGATGAACTGCGCCAGATCTATCGCGAGATCGCTCTGACGCTGTCCACCATGATGACCGAATAGATTTGAATCCTGAACGAGTGCTTTGAAATCAATGGATCCAAACCTGACACCCCCGCCCACTGTTTTTGGCAAAAAGCCCATGACCCAAATGAACCAACGACGCCAACGACGAGGCGCAGCCTTGGTGGAATTTGCAATCGTCGCCCCGATCTTGTTCCTGTTTTTCTTTGCGGCCTTTGAATTTTGTCGTGCCGCGATGATTCGCCATACCGCTGACAACGCGGTCTACGAAGCTGCACGGACAGGCATGTTGCCGGGAGCGACCGCCGAAGAGACCGAATCCAAAGCTTTGGGGATTCTTAATTCGCTTGGCCTGACCAATGTTCGCGTCCAAGTCACCCCCAAAAAGATCAAACGCGATACACGCGAAGTGACCGTCCGAGTGGAAGTGCCGATGGAGGGCAACAGCTTTGTCCCGATCAAGTACGTCAAAGGCGAAATCAGTCGCGAATTGACGATGCGTCGCGAAGGCATGAAGTAGTTCACGAGACGGAGGTTAGCTCGGTGAACAGTGCCGCCAAACGCCGAGCCGTGATTTCAATCGAATGCTTTTCAAGCACATTCGCCAACCCCGATGCGATTAATTGCTGTCGATGCGAATGATCTTTGGCCAGCAGATCGATGCCGCCAATCAAGGCTTGATGGTCATTCGCGGGAACCACGATGCCGCCACCAGTCGATCCAATCAGTTCACCAAACGCGCCATGGTCGGGCAGCACCACCGGCACTCCCGATGCGATTGCCTCGAGCACAAACAGCCCCTTGGGATCTTCGTATTCCGTCGGCACACACAATAAATCAAGCGTTCGCAAGAATTCAGCTTTCTGCGAGAGCGAGGGGCTGCCGTGATAGGTAAAACGCTCGCTCAAATTCGCGGCGTCGATTCGTTGGCGAAGCGACTCGAGATAGGCGTGATTGTTTTCGCCGAGCCAACCGGCGACCTCCAGCGTCAGACGGGAATGGGATTGCTGCGTCGCCAATTCGATAAATGCATCCACCAGCCGGTGCAGCCCTTTCTCGGGTGCAACCCGCGCCATGTAGCCCAAGCGAAACGTCTCCGCTGCGGACGACGATGTCGGTCGTGGCGAAAAGTGCTGAAGATCAATCGAAAGCGGAATCGTCGTCAATTTTGATGGCGGGATCTCGAGCAGCGATCCCATTTTGTCCGCATAGAAACGGCTGTTGACGACAAACTGATCGACTGATCCCACAAGTTTTCGGCATAGCTGAACCGCCTCGTTCCGCGCCGCATCGGGCAAGTGGTCCAAGAAAATGTCATCGCCTTGTAGCAACACCACGATCTTGGTGTTGGGCAATCGTTTGCGAATCGTCGGTAACGCTCCGCCAATCAATAGATTGCTGAGCACAAGGACATCGGGGTGCATCTCGGTGTCGAGCCAATCGGTCAATCGCCTGACCTCTTCGGCTTGCCGCCCCTCGGTCCCTTTGAGCATCGAAATCGCCAGTGCGGCAAGCTTGGCGGCATCGGTGGACATCGCTCGGCTTGTCGCCATCCGGATCAACGGCGGCCAATCGAGAAATCGCCGTAGCGATGCAGGCACAAACCGAATCCACGGCATCTGTTGCAGCAGATAGATGTGAATGCCACCAAAGAAAACCTCTTCTTCAGCGATGCTGGTTTCATCGGTACGGATCGGCGTGTAAATCGGCTGCAAGACACAGTCGATACCGGACGCTCTCAGTACCCGCGCGGTGGCATTGTCGTGCATACAGCTGCCGCAATACATGCCAGCAGCCCCCGCGGTCAAGAAAACCACTTTCATCGTGACACAAAACTCCCGCGAACTTGGCGGGCCAAACGATGACGGGCCAAACGATGACGGGCCAAACGTTGGTGGGCGCGAGATCGATGCATTGGGCTCAGAAAGGTGGGTGAGTTTTGCGTTGGCGGGTTGTCGCTGATCGCTCCGCGATCAGATCGATGGATCGCCGAGCGATCAGCGACATCAATTGGCTTGGATACGAAACTTCAGTCCTGTGACGTTGGATTGGGGAAGCGTTTTTTGCAGCTTCTTGAGGATCGTTCGCTTTTGAAAGTTCAGCTCTTGCAGGGTGACCGAGTCCGACGCATAGATCTCCAGCACGCCTCGTTTCAAATTGCCAATCCGCACGCTGGATCGTATCTGCTGGTCAATCAGCGCGATCACAGCGTCCTGGATTTCGTTGACCACCGCAACTTGCGCATAGCCACGTCGCGAAATCAATTGGTTCACCAACGAACCAATTTTTCGCACGCGAGGCTTCTCTTCCGGCGCGGTTGTGGTCGCCCTGGACGACTTCATCTTAATTGGGGTGGGCCTTTTCCGAGGCAATCCGTCGGACAATTCTAATGTTCCTTTGCAACGAGATTTTCGGCGAGAGCCTGCGCAGAACAGACAAAAACCGAGGTTTGGGAACTGACCCCCTGCTTCGAAGCTGCTGACGTCGTTGGCTTCTGACGTCGTTGGGCCATGCCACTGGACCGAAGCAACCGCCCAGCGGCGATGTCAGTATTGCTTAATCGAGTCCATCAGTACAGATCGCCATCGGATCGAGTTCATGCGGATCGGGCTCACAGAAACGCCTCTGAGGCGAAAAACACGGGGAAAGTTACGGGGAAAGCTCCAGAGAAACCTCATTTTGCTGCGACACCGCCGGGGCGTCCCTAATCGAAAGCGGACCCTATTTCCGTTGTCCCCCGGCGGATGGAGATCCGTTTCTTCCTGAGTCGACTCGCGCTGGATAGTCCGGGCAGCTGCGAAACGTGAGCAATTTCGATCTGTTTCTTGTCCGTAATGGGCGCGCTGTTTGCGGTCAGTCGCTGCGGCAGCGGCACTGACGCTGTTAATCGGATCCGCCACGTCATCCCTCGCGGTTGATGGGGCAAGAAACCCGAAACGATGGCAATTAAATTGATGCGAAATCTGCCACTGCGTCTAACGAACACGCGGTAGACGAGTCGGCGGAACTCGGCGTCATTGCCGGATCGTGCCCTGGCGAAGGTCGTTGATTGCATCGATTGAGGTGCAAGGATTGTATTTTGGTTGGTTCGCCGCATTCGCGACGAACCAACTGTTGTGATGAAGAACCGGCAAGGGCATCGCCGCGAGTTGCCCTTGCGAGACGCGACTGCCTTGTTTTGCTACCACTTGAATTTGCTGTTCTTTCAACTTGGAAATTGACCATGAAACGAGATTATCTGCTTGCTGTGCCACTGGTCGCCGTACTGTTCATCCCCGCATCGACTCGCTTGATTGCGGACGAAATTCTAGCCTCTGCTAACACCGCAGATCGCGTGAGCTCACCGCGACTCAGCGACGAAGAGGCGTCGCTGCGACTCTCTCCCGACTCGCTGATCCCCGAAACCAAGAAACTCACCGCACATCAACAGGAACTCAAAAGGCTCGTTAAACAAGCTCAAGCGAGTTTGGATCGATGCCGCCAACAGGTCCAGGACTACACCTGCACATTTTTGGCACAGGAGCGTGTCGACGGCCGACTCGGGCCGACAAAACGCTGCCAAGCCAAAGTGCGGCATACCTACCCCGAAGACGAAAATGACGATGTGTCCACAAACATCTACATTAAATTTCAATCGCCTAAATCGATCCATGGACGCGAAGTGCTATGGGACAGCCACGCCAACGATGGACGAATGCTAGTGCGCAAAGGGGGCAAGGTTCTCGGGTTCATGACCGCGATGATTGAGCCTGCAAGCATGTTAGCGATGCAAGGCAACCGGTACCCCATTCACGAATTTGGCATCCGACGACTGCTCGAGCGTTTAGTCGACGTGGGTAATGCCGAGTTATCGGTCGAACACGTGCTTGTGCAAAGCCGCCCGAACGTCGAAATCAACGGACGCAAATGCCAGTACTTCGAAGTCGTGCATCCGGTTCGCCAAGAGCACCTGCCGTTTCACATCGCCAAGGTTTATGTCGACAACGAATTACGATTGCCGATCCTGTTCGAAGCATTCGATTGGCCCGAAGGCGAATCGGAAGACCCCGTTTTAATGGAACGGTATCTGTACTGTGACCTGAAACTGAATGTGGGATTGACCGATGCTGATTTCGACAAATCCAACCCCGAATACCAATTTCACTAACGCGGTCGCGGCCGTGATCACGTTTTCCTTCTTTCGTGACATGCCCCATACGACATGACGCCATACAAAATGGTCTCATGCGATGAAGTGATCGATGCCGTTGGCTCCGAACCTGCGAAGATCCAACCGATTTGATTTGTGGAAAGTTGCCGTCTAGACATCGCGACGCCGGGATGGTTAATCTCTGGATATTCGAAAGTTTCTGACTTCCGGTGCTGTTCCGAAGACCCCCAAAACCACGTCCGCCATGGCGAATCGGGATCGATAGTTTTGACATTTCCGACAGATTCAGACGACGTTTTCGACGACCAACCTGCTCCGCCCGACCCCAGTGACACGAAGGACCAGTGGATTATCGGGTGGCGTGAATGGGTTTCTTTGCCGAGTTTAGGAATCCGCCACATCAAGGCGAAAATCGATACCGGTGCAAGATCGTCAAGTTTGCATGCTTTGAATATCGAAACATTTGATGCAGGTGGCATCGATATGGTTCGATTTGATGTTCAACCTCACCAACGTTCGGACGCCAAAACGATCGTCTGCGAAGCTCCGGTTCACGATATTCGCAGCGTCCGCAGCTCAAGCGGGCAAGCTTCCAAACGGATCTTTATCTTGACCGAAGTCCACTGGCTCGATACCACGTGGCAAGTCGAACTGACGCTTGCCAACCGCAACAAAATGGGGTTCCGCATGTTGATGGGACGCGAAGCCATTCGCGGACGCATGCTTGTCGATCCTGGCCAATCTTACTTTGGCGGACGCCCCAAAAAGAAAAAAAGAAAACACTGGTGAATCGTCACCAGCGACCTACGGACCGCCAAATTACCTAGCCCTCTAATAACCTTTGCCTTGAGACCCTTTTTATGAAGTTGGCGATCCTTTCATGCAGCCCGAACTGCTACAGCACGCGGCGTCTAAAAGAGGCGGCACTGTCGCGCGGCCATGAAGCCAAGGTGCTCAATACGCTCCGCTTTTCGATCGATCTGAAGCAGGGCGAACCCGATCTGTATTTTCGTTCCAAACTGCTCAGCGACTATGACGCGGTCATCCCCCGGATCGGTTCGTCGATCTCGTTTTATGGCACTGCCGTGGTTCGCCAGTTCGAGCAAATGGATGTGTTCACGACCAACAGCTCGGCCGGGATCACCAACGCACGCGACAAACTGCGTTGTCTACAAATCCTGAGTCGCCATCATATCGGGATCCCTGAAACCGCCTTCGTTCGCGAAAAGCGAGACGTGTTGCCTGCGATCGAGCGAGTCGGTGGCGTGCCGATCATCATCAAACTGCTCGAAGGCACCCAGGGCGTCGGCGTCATTTTGGCCGAGTCGGTCAAGACCGCCGAAGCGATCATCGAAACGCTGCAAAGCACCCGGCAAAACGTGTTGGTGCAAAAATTTGTTGCCGAAAGTCGTGGCCGCGATATCCGTGCATTTGTCGTCGGCGATCGCGTCGTTGCCGCAATGCGGCGTGTGGCGCAGGGACAAGAGTTTCGTAGCAACGTGCATCGCGGCGGTCGCACCGAACTTGTCGAACTCGATGAAACGTATTGCGAAACCGCAGTCCGCTGTGCCCAAATCATGGGACTTCGCGTTGCTGGCGTCGATATGCTCGAGGGCAGCGATGGCCCGCAAGTGATGGAAGTCAATTCGTCACCGGGGCTCGAAGGCATCGAATCCTGTACCCAACTTGATATCGCCGGCGCCATCATCGACTACGTTTCGGCCCAAGTCGACTTTGCCGAAATCGACGTTCGCCAACGCTTGACCGTCAGCCGAGGCTATGGAGTGACCGAGATCCATGTCCCCGAAGGCTCGGAGTTCTGCGGCAAAACGATTGATCAATCGGGACTTCCCGAACAGGACATCAACGTGTTGACGCTCTACCGTGGCACCAGCGTGATCCCGAATCCTCGGCTGAAACGGACGCTCGAACCGGGCGACCGCTTGCTGTGCTTTGGAAAACTCGAAGCGATGCGGACGATGATTCCCGACAAGACGCGTCGCAAACGCCGCCCCAAGGTCAAACAGCTGGCGACCGAGATCTCGGGTTCAACGCCTTCGAATCCGCAAGACCGCGATTTCAATTAGACCGATTGTCCCGTCGAAAGTCTTGACGACTTGTTGATTTAGTGAGCCGCGACGCGTCAGCGGCCGGGTCCCACGCGTTAACCGGTGCCTTGAATCGGTTCGACATCGACGCTGACCTTTAGCGCGGTTTGACCGCCGCCCAAAATCACGCCTCGCATCGGGCTGACGTCACCGTAGTCGCGGCCGATGCATATCGGAATATGATCGGTCGTGCATTGGCAAGCGTTGGTGGGATCAAAGTCGATCCAATCTAAATCGGAACCACAATAGACGCTGATCCAGGCATGCGATTCGTCCGCTCCGATCTTGCGAACTTCTCCAGGCGGCGGAATGGTTCGCAAATAACCGCTGACGTAACGTGCCGGCAATCCAATCGAACGCAAGCAGGCGATTTGGATATGGGCGAAGTCTTGGCAAACGCCGGCTCGTAGGGCAAACGCATCGGCGGTCGGCGTGTTGACTTGGGTGGCACAGGTGTCATAGCGAAAATCGTGATGAATTCGCTTGGTCAAATCCAAAGTCGCCTCGACAATCCCGCGTCCCTCGCTGAACGAGATGCGAGCGTAGTCCGCGTACTTGGTGTCTTTCTGAACACGCGGTGAATCAAAACAAAACTCGTCGACATAACGGCCTGAACGACTCAGCCGAATCTGTCCCGGTTCCCCCACGATTGTGTTCCACGAGATCGCATCCGAAACGCTAGCAAGTGACGGTGGATCGATGGTGACTTCGCTGGTGGCAACCGCCGTCAACTCTTTGTGCAGCGTTTCGATGGCAAACGAGTAGACACAATTGCCAAAATAATCGGTGTGCTCGGTGACCGTCTTGGGTTCGGGTGAGATCGTGATTCCTGAATGATGGCATGTCACCCCAGGCCGCGTGCTCGGTTGCATCCGCAATTGATTTTGGCAAACCGCTACCGAATCGCTGTAGCGATAGTGAGTTCGATGCGTGATGCGATAACGAATGGATGCTGCAGGCACAATTCAAAGCCATTAGGTCATGGACGACACGGATTCACCATTGTCACGGAATTCCGTTTTCTTTCGCAAGTGGTCCATTTCCAGAACCCCTTGTTGGGATGGATTTAATCAAGCTCCGGCGCGCCGACTCCGGTTAGAATTTGCGTTGTCCCGGTGTGGATCAGGTAGCGTGCCGCGATAGCGTCGGACAGACTCGGTAATCCACGAATCAACTGCTCGAGCAATCGTTCCAGGTGAGGTCGATTTTTATTTCCACTCACTTCGCTTAACTGAACGGGATCTGCCATTCGCAACAGGTGTAACATCCGGCTGGCAACCTTCTCATCCGCCCCCAAACCGACAATTTTTGCACCGGTCGGCAATTGGCTAATCAACGCTGCAATCTCATGCAGCTGAAAACTTAACGATCGAGGATTCGTTTCGTCGGTCACTAACAAATCAATCGTCGGTGCGGGACGAACCAAGTTCAAGTATCGCGAGCGATAAGTCATCATACTGTCCAGCGCATCCAATACCCCTTCGCAAACCGAGGTCTCGTTGCCGACCGGATTGACCAACGTGGCGTCAAGCAGTTCGGCGGTCTGATCCGCACGTTCAATGCGTCGTCCAAGCTGCAAGAATCGCCAAGCGTGCGTCCGAGTGGTACTTTCGCTGGCGACACCGGCAAAGGCCAGTAGATCGGTGATCAGCAGATTCAAACGCTCGATCACTCGCCCCATATTTTCGCCGGGGTGCAATGTTTTTTCCATGGTATCGCTGCCGATACGTTGGATGATTCGATAAGCGTCGATGGAAATCCGATCGCGAACGGCACTCGCATTCATCACGATCGAGCGGATCGTCGCTTGCAGCCCGCGCGGCTGATTGCGATCCATGATCGAACTGGGCAGCATGTCTTCGACGCGAGGCAAGTTTCCATCAAGTCCCGTGACCGCATAGCCCGGTTCGATTTGCCCGATTGCCGCCAGCGCGGCTAACAAGCGAGGAATCTCGGGCATATCGCGAAGCTCGTTTTCCCCCGCCAGGCGAACGATCGTCGTCCGCAGCAACCGCGTGATCGCTTCCGCACGCTCGGCATAACGACCAAGCCAAAACAGATGTTCCGCCACACGACTGGGCAGCTCATCACCACTTCGCTTGAGAACAATTTTGGCATCCGCAGGTGGCAACAGCGTCGTTTCGGTATCGATCGGCTGGGTGCTCGAGACCCAACAATCCATCGTCAAGTGACCGCTGGCGTGCGAACGATCAAGTTCCTGTTCTCGCGGGCTGACACGCGCAAGTGCCCCTGGCAAAACCTCGACCCCCTCGGCCGTCTGCAATTGAAAACAACGTAGCGCCAAGAACCACGGCTCGAGTTGACCGTCGGTCCAAACCGGCGTCGTGCTATGCGCCAATTTCTGTTGAGCCACGAATTCGCGTGGTTTGTCCTTGATCGCCGCTACCAATTCGTCACGTGCCGAGCTGGACAAAGTCGACGGAGCCACGGGTGGCACCCCCGACACGACAAACGCCGGGCGGATCACTAACGAATCAAGATTGCTAAGCACATAATCACACTCTTTTTTGCCACCACACCAATAGGTGGCCACATTCGGCAAACTCAACGGTTCACCCAACAACAATTGACTGGCCGCCGGCAGAAACGGCAGCAGCGCCGGCGTTTGTGCCATCACGCTGCCGATCGAGTTGACGACCGCGACATTTTTTTCACGTACCGATCGCAACAACCCCGTCACGCCTTCGATCGAATCGGGGTCCAGTTCCAACGGATCACACTTGCGATCGGACACATGACGCCAAAGCACCTCGATCGGCAACAAACCGCCCAACGTCTTCAGATTCAACTGGCCACCTCGCGCGGCCAAGTCGGTGCCTTCGACCAACGTCAAACCGAGATAGCGAGCCAAGTAGGCGTCTTCAAACTCACGATAACTGTCATGCCCCGGCGTCAACAATGCGACTCGCGGGTTATCTCGCATTCGTGGAGCGAGCGAACGAAGATGATTCCGTAGCGAATCAAAAAAGGAAGCGAGCCGCCGCGTGTTGCACTGGCGAACCACCTGCGGGAACACACGCGTGGTGACAATGCGGTTTTCGAGCAAATAGCCCAGCCCGCTCGGTGCTCGAGTGCGATCGCTCGTCACCCACCATGTGCCATCAGTGGCTCGCGCGATATCGGTGGCGGTAATATGCAACCGTTTGCCACCACAGCTAGGCATCTGGTGATACGCCCGCTGAAAATAAGGATTCGCCCACAGCACATCCGGCGGAACAATCTTCTCCTTGACCAAACGCTGCTCGCCGAGCAGATCCTCCAGAACCGCTTCCAACAGCAACGTTCGCTGAGCAAGCCCGGCTTCGAGTTTGGCCCAGGAAGCGGAATCGATCACCAGCGGAATCGAGGACAGTCGCCACGGACGCACGAGCCGCCCCTCTTCGCTATCGACATTAAACGTGGTTCCGTTTTCGTGAACCAGTTCGTCGATCGTCGCGACCCGCTCGTTCATTCCCTGGTTGCCCAGCGACTGCAGATAATTGGCGACAGGCTGCCAATGGGGACGCAGCTTCCCCCCTGGCGTTTTGCATTCGTCAAAACGGTCTGGCGTGGCGGCGTATTCGCCGAGTGAGGGTGTCGAGGCAACGGGCGATGTCAAAACCATCAGACTCGCAGGTAGGAGCAAGAAGCATACAGCGGCGTGGGCCTTTCCAGCGAAAAGCGGGCCGCCGATAAGTTGCCAGTCTATATCAAGGGATGACTGTCGTCATTCGGTCGATTTGCAACTCAGACTTGTTGAAATCCAGCATTTTTTGGCATCCCATCGCCGACCTTGGTCGATTCGGCCTCCATTGACGATGAATTGGCCTCTAATGCTTCACAGCATTGCCCTACTAGCTTTGGGGGTTAGACAACATTGATGGCCATGCCTAGCTGCGAACATGACGCCGCAAATCGAGCGTGATCGGATATTCACATCGGTTCGCCAATGGGGGGAGATCCGCGATATCAAACTTTTCACCGCTCATCGTTGCACGTTCAAACTGAGCCGCCCGTCTCGATTCGGCTTCGCTCGCATTGATCGGGAACCGTTCATGGCTGCGTCCCGCCGGATGCACCGCATGGTAACGACATCCGCCAATCGATTGACGATTGCGAAGATCGACGATATCGAATTTTAGAGGCGTGTGAATACCAATCGTCGGATGTAAACACCGCGGCGGTTGCCAAGCACGATATTTAACGCCCGCAACATATTGGTTCTGGACCCCGGTCGGATGCATCGGTACACGGACCTGATTGCACAATACCGCATAGCGAGCCGAGTCCATTCCGTCGACAAGTATCTCGAGTCGCTCGAGTGACGAATCGACATAGCGAGCCGTCCCGCCCGATCCCGGTTCTTCGCCCATCACATACCACGGCTCGATCCCACTTCGCAGCCGCAATTGGACGCCTTGATGGGTGACTTCGCCGATCTTTGGAAAACGGAATTCGTGTTGCGGTGCAAACCATTCCGAACGCAACGTGGCACCGCGGCGATTCAGATCGTCGATCAAATCACAAAGATCTTGCCAGACGAAATGAGGCAACATAAAGCGATCGTACAGCGTGGTTTGCCAACGTGACATTGGCTCTTGATACGGTTTTTCCCAGAATACGGCAATCGCAGCACGAATCAATAACTGTTGAGCGAGGTTCATTCGCGGGTTCGGTGGCATCTCGAATCCACGCAGCTCGACAAGCCCAAGTCGGCCGGTCGACGAGTCCGGCGAATAAAGTTTGTCTATGCAAATCTCGGTGCGATGCGTGTTGCCGGTCAAATCGACCAACAGATCGCGGAACAAACGATCAACCAACCATGGCGGTTGATTCTCGCCAAGCGTGTTAAGTTGGCTCAGCGCAATCTCCATCTCGTAGACCGCGTCGACACGTGCTTCGTCCATCCGCGGCGCTTGGCTGGTCGGGCCAATAAAACGACCGCTAAACAAATACGAAAGTGCAGGATGGTTATTCCAAAACCGAATCATGCTGGCCAACAAATCCGGTCGCCGAATAAACGGACTTTCCGGCGGCGTCGATCCACCAAGCACGATATGGCTTCCTCCACCCGTGCCAGTGTGACGTCCGTCAAGGTCAAATTTTTCGGCGCCAAGTCGACTCTGTTTCGCTTCCTCGTACAGTGTCTCGGTTAGATGCACCAACGATTCCCACGAATCAGTCGGCTGAGTGTTGATCTCGATCACCCCCGGATCCGGCGTCACTTTGAAATACTCGATGCGGTCATCAGGCGGTGGCAGATAGCCCTCCAAGATCACCGGAACATCCAATTTCACACAGGTCTGTTCAATCGCCGATACGAGGTCAAGGTAATCTTCGAGTCGCTGTGTCGGAGGCATAAAGACATGCAACCGCCCAAACCGACACTCCACACACAGCGCTGTGCTGATCACATCGTCGCTGGTCGGCAAATCGTCGGGATCCTCTTCGTCGAGCGTCTGCTCGTTAACCGGGAGCGTCGCCAATTCTTCACCGCCGAGAATAACCGATTCGTTTCCTTTTCCTAACGGTGGCAACGGAGGATGTGCCGCGAACGGATCCGCAGGCGTCGTATGAAATACCGCACTGGAACTTGTACCACTGGGTAACGATTCAAGCGGCAAACGCAGTCCAATCGGTGAATCGCCAGGAATCAGATACAGTTTTTCGGCGCGGACCGGCCATCGCCCGCTGATCCATCCCGGATTGGCTTGCCACCAAGCCCGCCGCAACGGCAACACACACCCCACCGGCTTACTGAGCCCCTGGGTGAACGTACGCATCATCATCGCGCGTTCGTTGGGATCGTCCAATTTCGAGTCTGTCGGGTCGACATCCACCGGCAAGCGATTTTCTCGCCACAAGTAGTGAAACACGTCTTCGTAAACCGGGAACGACATCTTGGCATTGATACCCAGCTCGGACGCCAAGATTTGCACAAATCGACTCGCGTCGTCGGCGGTTAATCCGTAATCCTTACCTTCATCGGCGATGTATTGCGGATCATTCCAGACGGGCTGTCCATCACGTCGCCACATACACGTCAATGCCCAACGCGGCAGCGATTCGCCGGGGTACCACTTGCCTTGGCCATAATGCAACAAACCGCCCGGAGCAAACTGGTCGCGAAGCCGCAGCAGCAACACGTTGCTGAGCACCCGCTTCTCTTCGCCGACCGCATCGGTGTTCCACTGAGGGTCTTCCATATTGTCGATGGAAACAAACGTCGGTTCGCCGCCCATCGTCAAACGCACATCATTTTTCCGCAACCGCTCGTCGATTTCTTGACCGCTTTGCAGAATTTCGGACCACTGTTTTTCCGAGTAAGGCTTGGTGACACGAGGATCTTCGTAGATCCGCGACACGGTCATCGTATGCTCGAATTCGACCTCACACGCCTCGTGACCGCCCGTGATCGGTGCAGCACCGGTGTAAGACGGTGTACAGGCAAGCGGAATGTGGCCTTCGCCCGCGAACAGACCGCTGGTGGGGTCAAGTCCGACCCAGCCCGCTCCGGGCAAGAAGACTTCGGTCCAGGCATGCAGGTCACAAAAATCGGCGATCGGTCCCGCAGGCCCTTCCAACGGTTTTTCGTCTGCGGTCAATTGGATCAGGTATCCCGAGACAAACCGCGCCGCCAATCCCAATTGGCGAAACGTTTCGACCAGCAACCAAGCCGAATCACGACACGAACCGCTGCCCAACTTCAACGTTTGTTCAGGCGTTTGCACGCCCGGTTCCATTCGCACCAAGTACTTGACTCGCTGCTGGGTCAAGCGATTGATCTCGACTAAAAAGTCATTGATGGACGTTGTCACCTTGGGTAGCGACGCAACCCACTCGTCAAACCTCTTCGTCCCAACCGGCTTCGTCAGATACGGCGCAAGTTGCTGTTTGACGTCGGCGTCATAATCAAATGGCCAATTTTCCGCATACGATTCGACAAAGAAGTCAAACGGGTTGATGACCGTCATGTCCGCGGTCAAATCGACCGTCACACAAAGTTCTTTCGTCGGTTTTTGAAAGACAAAGCGGGCAATCGGATTGGCAAACGGATCTTGTTGCCAATTGACAAAATGATCCCTCGGTTCGACTTTTAGGTTGTACGCATCAATCTTCGTCCGCCCATGATACGCTGGGCGAAGCCGCACCAATTGAGGCCCCAAATGAATCGCACGCGAATACAGGTAGCGTGTTTGGTGATGCAGTGCGACACGAATGGTCATGGAGCCGTCGATATATTGAAATAGTCTTGATTTAGCGAGCTACCGATTTGGTTTAGCTCTTGCTGCAAATTGTCGATAAATTGATGCATCCCACCGGCCAACACCTCTTTCACATTGGTCGAGGACATCCGATGCCGCAGCGCCGCCATCTGCTTCTTCGCCGTGCCCGATGACGCGGAATTCGAAACCTCTTGAATCGCATCCAACGATGCATCGGCACCCGCGACGCAGGACAAAATTGAACGCGGAAAGGTACGATGGAACAAGAAAAAGCTGACCACTTTCTCGATGTCCATCAAATGGTGTTCGCGGCGATACGTTTCAAATCCACTGATCGCCAACAACAGCGCCGACCACTGCAAATCATCCACAGCGGTCCCCACATCATCGACGCGAGGCAACAAATTAAAGTATTTGACATCCAAAATTCGCGACGTCTTGTCGGCACGTTCGATCAGTCGACCGAGGTTGGCAAAATGCCATCCGGTGTCATGCGCCATCGTGCTGTCGAGCACTCCGGACCAAAACAAAGCATGTTGCCGCACCACATCAAAGAACTCGGCCGTCGGATCAGTAATCGTCTCGGCCACCGAATCGTTCACGAAGTGATAGAACTCGTTGATCTGCAGGAATGCTTCAGACGACAATCCCTCGCGAACACTTTTCGCGTTTTCGCGTGCACACCGTAGCGATGTCAGCATCGAACTATGGTATTCGGTATCAAACGCTAGAAATTGGACGACGTTTTGCGCATTGGCCTCGCCATACTTCTTTGCAAACCATTCATTGTCTCCGGTGACCTGCACAAGCGGTTCCCAGGGATCGACCAA
The DNA here is from genome assembly GCF_039541335.1 of Novipirellula rosea. Lineage (NCBI taxonomy): Bacteria > Pseudomonadati > Planctomycetota > Planctomycetia > Pirellulales > Pirellulaceae > Novipirellula > Novipirellula rosea. The sequence continues at coordinate 96,519 of NZ_BAABGA010000099.1, forward strand.
ATTCTCGGGTTGATCCAGCACGATCCCAAGCGTGATCTCCAGAAACCGGGCAAGATTCTCCGCTCGTTCTACCTGGCGGCTCATCCAATAGATTGATTCAGCAACACGAGAAAGCATGGGAGTATTGTGTCAGAAGAAAAAGGAAGTTGAATGAATGACGAGGGGCAGGATTACCAAGTGATTCGCCAAAATAACACGCTCCGCCGCCTGCTCGCGCGCGAGACGAAACGGCGATAAAATACAGGCCGCTCGCTAACTGAGTTCATCGATCGCAACGGATTGCCCTGGATCGGCAACGACCCACGTGTCTTTGCTGCCGCCGCCCTGCGACGAATTCACAACCAGCGACCCTTTCCGCAGTGCCACGCGAGTCAATCCGCCGGGCATCACCCACACGTCATCTTCGCTATTGCAAAGAATGTAGGGCCGCAAATCGACATGTCGCCCCTCGATATTGCCATCGGCAAGCGTGGGCATTCGAGACAGTTGCAGTGTTGGTTGGGCAACAAAATTACGTGGGTTTTCGCGGATTTTCTCCGCAAACTCGGCCCGCTCTTTCTTGGTCGCATGAGGCCCAATCAAGATCCCGTAGCCACCCGATTCGTTGGCGGCTTTGACAACCAACTCGTCCAAATGAGCAAGCACGTATTTGCGGTCTTCGGCTCGCGAGCAGACATAGGTGGGCACATTGGCGAGAATCGCTTCCTCGTTCAGATAGTAGCGAATCATATCGGGGACAAACGCATAGATCACCTTGTCGTCGGCGATCCCGGTTCCCGGTGCGTTCGCCAAAGCGACGTTGCCGGCACGATAAGCACTCATCAACCCTTTCACGCCAAGCATCGAATCGGCGCGGAACACGTCGGGATCGAGGAAGATATCGTCGACACGTCGGTACAACACATCGACTTGCTGCAGCCCATCGGTGGTCCGCATGTAGACGATGTCTTTTTCCACCACCAAGTCGCGGCCTTCGACAAGCTCGACTCCCATTTGCTGGGCCAAGTACGAATGCTCGTAATAGGCGCTATTAAAAACACCGGGCGTTAACACCGCCACCGTGGGATCATTGATATCCTCGCGTGCCATGCCTCGCAACATCTGATACAAGCGAGCCGGATAATCACGCACCGGCCGGACGCGTGACGCACTGAAAACTTGCGGAAAGTTCTTTTTCATCACGTGCCGATTTTGCAACACGTAGGAAACGCCCGAGGGGCAACGCAGATTATCTTCGAGTACGTAAACCGCGCCGGTATTGTCACGGACAAGGTCGGTTCCGGTGACATGACACCAAACATTGCGAGGCGGCTTTAAGCCAACACATTGTGGCAAAAACGTCGATGCCGAATCGATCAAGTCACGCGGGATGACGCCATCCTTGACGATTTGCTGCTCGTTATAGATGTCACCGAGAAACAGATTCAAAGCTTTAATGCGTTGCTTCAGCCCCGCTTCAATATGATGCCACAGCATCGTCGAAACGATTCGCGGCACGATATCAAAAGGCATGATCTTTTCCGTCCCCGCCGCATCGCTGTAGACCGTAAACGTGATTCCCATTTGATAGAGGGCACGTTCGATCGCCTTCTGCCGACGTAACAATTCTTCGGCGGGCAACCTGTTGATCCGGTCGATCAACAACTCCGCGTCCGGCCGGGCGACCGTTTTGTCGTCGACTAATTCATCGAAAAACCCGTCGGTTTGATAGCCCAACAATTTGGGTGGGGCGATCGACTGAGTCTGGCTTTGAGATTGTGAGGCCATTTGAAAAGCAACGGTTTCCTGAAGAGGGAGCTCTAGTGTCAGTCCGATTCATGATCGACGCACTCGTTGAATCCGCATCTTACCAGTTCCGCCGTTCTGGTTCTAACAATTCTATAGCGAATGATCCGAGATGATAGTGACCTTAAACGATTTCGATTGCTACGCAGTCCCACCAAACCTTTGCTATATCGTTAACGGTGGACAGCGACAGCTTGGCGATTCCCCAGCGATCAAGTCCAGCGCCGTAACCACTTTTCAAGGATCAGCAAATTCCACAATCGGTAACCGTGATTCTGTTCGTTTTGTTCGTGGGATCGCACCAATTCGGCAACACGGTCGCGACGCAAAAACGGCTGGATCTTTGCATCCTCGGCCAACAACGTTTCGTGAACCATCGGCTTCAATTCGTCGCGGAACCAATTCGCAATCGGAATCCCGAAGCCCATCTTTTTTCGCGTGAAAATCGATGGCGGAATCATTGATCCAAACGTGTCCTGCAAAATCAATTTGCCTCGACCACCCCGGAATTTATATCGCACCGGAAGCGTTGCAGCAAATTCCACCACGCGGTAATCCAACAACGGCTGACGCACTTCCAACGCGTTGCCCATCGACGCAATGTCAACTTTGGTGCACAAATCACACGGCAAATAAGTCAACACATCGCTCGCCGAAGCGCGGCTCACCACGTCGCGACCTTTGGAACGAGCCCAGGCGGCATCAAGAAAATCAAAAGGGTCGTCTCCCGGCAAACGCTCAACAAAGTCGTCGCTGTACAACGACGCGCGAAGCGATTCGGGAAAGATTTGCAGCCAATTTAAATAGCGACGTGCCGTCGGTTGCCCCAGCGCCTCGAGAAACCGCTTGGCTCGCCGCACGACCGACCGACGCTTCTCGGAATCTGGCAACCGCTGGACCAAGCCGATCCCTGGAACCTGATGCAGCGGAAACATCTTTTGCAGTTTATTGCTGAGCCATAACGCACGGTACCGCTCGTAACCGGCAAACAACTCGTCGCCGCCGTCACCCGACAAAGCGACCGTCACCTGTTTGCGTGTCAATTCGGACAAATACCAAGTCGGAACCGCCGACGAATCGCCGAATGGCTCGTCGTAGTGCCAGACAAGTTTGTCGATCACATCGACACCGTGCGGCATCACTTCAAAGCGCTGATGGTCGGTCCCAAGATGCTTGGCCACTTGGGCGGCGTAGGCGGTTTCGTCGAAATCCGCGACGGGGAATCCGATACTAAACGTTTTGATCGGTTGATCCGAAAGCGATTGTGCGATCGCCGTGATCAACGACGAATCGATACCGCCTGACAAAAACGATCCAAGCGGTACATCACTCTGCATTCGCAACCGGACCGAATCGGTCAACAGCTCTCGCAACCGGTCGCACGCGTCGCCGTGTGAGATCGGAATTTCGATCGAGGGGTCATAGTTCCAATAACGCTCGACGCGAACCTGCCCGTTTTCAAAGACCGCAAAATGTCCCGGCGGCAACTTCCGCACGCCCTTCCAAATCGTTCCCGGAGGCGGGATGTATTGATAGGTCAAAAATTCGTCGATCGCCGCGGGATCAATCTCGTTGCAAACGCCTCCGGCGGCAACGAGGCACTTCAGCTCGCTGCCAAAAACCAGCCGGTTATCTTTGAGTGCATAATAGAGCGGCTTTTGCCCGATCCGGTCGCGTGCGAGCACTAGCCGATTTCGCTTGGCGTCCCAGATTGCGATCGCAAACATACCGTTGAGCTGCGAAAAACAATCGGTACCGACGTCCTCGTACAGATGCAAAACCGGCTCGCCATCGCCATGCGTGGCAAAGGTGTGCCCGGTTCCTTCGAGCCGACGGCGAAGCGTTTTGAAATTGAAGATCTCGCCGTTAAAGACCATGCGGACGCTGCCGTCCTCGTTGGCCATCGGCTGGCGAGCCCCCTCGAGATCGATGATGCTCAGCCGGCGAAACCCCAGCCCAACGCCGACCGCATTGCCGTAAGCATCGTGGTGGTGAGTGTCCATCCACGTTTGCGAATCATCGGGCCCGCGATGCGCTATCGAATCGGTCATTTTGTTCAGCAGCGACGCATCGACCGCAGCCCTCGCGTCCAACCAAACCGCCCCGGTAATCCCACACATCGAGTTGTCGTTTCCTAGTAGTTTGAAAAATGTGGGATAGGCTTCCAGCATGGATGAAGCTGGCACATTTCAAGACTCGATTTGCCGAAATCCCTTGGGTTTCGCTTAGTTTTTGGAGATCGGAAAAGGCATCAAATTTGGTTCGTTTTGGGTTAGTTTCTGGCAATTAACTACATTTTGCTACATCTGTGTCGTTTCAGGAAGTGGAGCGGAGTTGGTCGTGGCGATGTTGACAGGCCGAGTCACTTAGGTCAACGGCTCAATTTCTCGATATTGATTAGCACTAGACGATGCGTTTATTGCGCCGCCACATTTGTTGCATTCAAGAGCGTGTTGGCGACGACACCCTCAATTCCTGCTTGGCAGAGTATTTCTCGCCTCAGCCGCTGTGGCCCGAGTCCTCCGCTTTAGAGCCACTTGCCGCCAGTCGGTAAGTGGCTATTTTTATTGGTATTCGCGTCGTTTATGCGACTTTCTCGGGCGGTCAATTTTGTCTCGAAAATGCGATGTTCCGATAAGAAGCCTGTCAGGGACCCTGATGTACCGATAAGACTGGCAGGAGTGGTGCCAAATGGTCACGCGAGCGCGTCGTCAATGGAAACCCGACAGCCGGGGATACTACACCCGTCAGATAGGCTGGAAGCTAAGTAAATCCGGCATCCGGCAGCAGCACAAATTCATCTTAGGTACCGACCTCCGCCAGGCTGAGATTCGCGAGGTCAAGCTTCGGGAAATCTGGACTTTAATCGCGAGCCGCTCGCGCGAACCGGCCCCACTCTGGTGCGAAACCGAATTAGAAGTGGCCCGAGCCACCGCTAAAGGGGCAAGTGAGTTTGTCCTGCCCCGCAACGGTGGTGAGACGCCGACAAACTACGCGAAGCGACTGCAGAGGCTCCAAATGCGTTTCACGGTCATTCTCGTTCTACCAGAGGATCGACGCGTCTATCGAATCGGAGAGGAAAATCTGACGAGATTGGAAGCAATCAACGACGATGGCCAGCTTGCGTCCGTCCACACGCGACTAGAAAACGTGGATCCCGCAAAAATCTTGGCGATGCAAGAGTCTGAGCGGGTGCTTGTTGCTGCGGGAGTGCCGCTTACCTCTCCCAAGCCGGACGTCGTTCCCGACAAACCGTTTGTTGGCGAAGAATTGCCCGACAGCGATGCGCGTCACTTGTCTCGCTCCGAAGTGACATCGTGCGTGGAGCCAGCAGACGCAATTGCGATCGAAGGAATGCTGCACCAAGCAATGAAGAAATATCAAGAGTACCTCGAGCGCGAGTTCCACCGCCCAGAGTCAAACAAATTTCCCCCGGGGGTAAAACTCAGGTGAAGCAGGTGGAAACCCTGATTCAGCATCACGGGGACCGCCCGATCAGTGAGCTCGATTCTTCCGAAATCAACGAACTAATCGGGTACTGGCGTCGACGCCCCTGCAAGCTCAGAACAACGACTCCGATGACGGCGAAAAGCTGCAAAAACTATTTGAGCGCACTCACTCGCTTTTTAAAATGGCTGGACTCCAGTTCGCGATTCGAGTGGTCAAAACCCATTGCTTTCGGCGACATGGACACGCGAATCAGACGTCTTGCTGTCGACCATGCACGAAAGAGCTTGGAGCAGGTAGATACGTTCTCACTTGATGAACTGAAACTGCTGATGCGGTATGGACATCCGTTTGATCGGCTCTTGCTTTTGATGGGGCTCAATTGCGGCTTCGGTCGTGCAGAGATCGCATCAACACTGGTAGGCGAAGTGCACTTGTTCTCGGCCCACTCACCCCGGCACCAGGAAATTCTGGACTTCAATTCGACCGCGGAGGATTCCTTCATCAAGCGGGTCCGTCGCAAGAGCGGCGTTTATGGAGAGCACATTCTCTTCCCATTGACCGTCCAGGCCATCCAGTGGGCGATGAAGCATCGCAGAACATTCCCCGGCTACGGCCCTCATGCGGTGCTAGTAGTCAACAGGGCGGGCACCGCTCTCGATAAGTCCACCAAAGCCGGCAACACAAACCAAATGATCCCGAATCACTTCGATCGGTTGATCAAACGCATTCGAGCCGATGGCGACGACATTCGGTCATTGTCGTTTGGAAAGCTCCGTAAGACTGGCAGTCAGCTCATCAAGCGTTCTTCTGACGGGGAGATCATGGGAGTGTTCGATTGCCATGGGCAACCCGTCAAGACTGACGCTCTGACCGACGCGTACAGCAATCGTCCATTTGGTCGCGTGTTCACCGCGATTCGCAATGTCCAAGAATACCTGCAGCCCGTGTTTGCTGAAGCGGGTAACGACCCTTTCCCCACGCGGGACGCAGCATCGAGCCAGTGACCATCGCGGCCATCTCTGGACGCGAGTGCATTCATAGAGCCTTCCGGCGACGAACGCACCAAAATACTTCTCGTGGATAGGCCAGGGGTGATGCGAGCCGCTCGGATATCTGTCGGTTCAGTGAAAAAGAAAATCCGCGAGGCGGCAGGGACTGAGATCATAATTAGAGTTCCGCGGTTCGCGAGCTAGGTTCACCCTCCCAATCACAGCCGCGTTTCCATTTGCGGAGGTGAGTCTCATTAATGAGAAGCCTTCCAGGTCATAAGCTGTAAACAACAGCAATCGTCCGCTGCGATACTGCGACGAACCTTGCTGTATTTCACCATGGCTGTAGGGTGAGTATCAATAGTGGCAGTCGTGCTGCAAACCTAGTCCGTTTTGGAGGGTTTTTTGCACACCATTTGATTTTCAAGGGGCACTCAGGCCACTCGAATTGAGGTGGACTTGGGGGATCCTGGGCAATTAGGTACATCTTGCTACACGCAGATTCCGAAAATCGATGGCTCGAATTGTAATTCTGAACATCCGTTCTATATGTCAAAAACCGCGACCGAGCACCCACTGGGTTGCACGCTGGACCAATTGGGTAGCGTTTTCGATTCCTAGTTTTTGCTTGATGTTCTCTTTGTGGCGTTCGATGGTCTTGGCACTCAAGTACATGGCGTCCGCGATTTGCCGCGTGCATTGGCCCTTGCCAACATGCTCCAATACTTGCAACTCGCGATTGGTCAAGGAGTCGATACCGACTGGCGCGAGGGTCCGATGGTTGCCCACACGGCCGCGGATCAACGTCTTGGTGACCTCCTCACTGAAAAAGAAGTTGCCTCGCAAAATGGCTTGGATTCCGTCGATTAGTTTCTCAGGTGCTCTTCGCTTGTTGATGAAACCAAGTGCGCCAGCAGCCAAAACGCGGTGCGCGTATAGGTTTTCGTCATGTGCGGAAATGACAAGTATTTTAATCTCGGGATTGATTGACATAGCCGACTTGATCAGGTCCAACCCGTCTCCTTCATCCAGCGAAAGATCAATGATGGCGAGATCTGGTTGCTGTTCACGGAGCATCTGCAAGCCTTCCTGTTCAGTGGAAGCCATTCCACAGACCTCAAGTGTTGGTTCTTGATTGATCAACTGGGCGTAACCAAACCGCACAATGCCGTGATCATCGACCACGGCGATACGAGCCGGTTTACCGGAAGTGCTAGTAGTCGTCATCGTCGATTCGCCCTTTCATTTAATCGGCTGCCAGATTGTCGTTCGATCGCTCCGCCGATCGAATGATTTTCTACGAGCCGGCGGAGCGGTTCGGCGTCTGTCAACGCATGGCAGATACTGGGATGTTTAGCAAAACACTTGTTCCGTGCGCCCGTGATGATTCAATTTCAATTCTGCCGCCGACGGATTCGGCTCGAAATTGCATGATACGTAGCCCGTTGGTCTTTGCTTTGCGATGGTGGGTGTCAAATCCCTTTCCGTCGTCATGCACGATTAACCGAAACGTGTCACCGATGCCGACTTTCATTTCGATTTTATCAGCATCCGCGTGCTTGACTGCGTTGTGAATCGCTTCGCGGGCAATGTGAAATATCAAATCGGCGGTGGCGTCATTGCGTATCAACGATTCATCAATACCTTCGTCGACGACTTCGCAGCAAACGTCAAACCGTTCACTTGTCGTCGCTGCGAGGCCGCGTAGGGCGGGAATCAGATCGTCCGCGTGAACCGGATCGGGAAGCAAACCGCTGGACAGGTGGCGAACGTCGTCCTGAGTTTGATTCAAGATTTCAATCAGATGGTTCATGCTTTCGATCTCCGTCTGCATCGCTTCCGGAAGTGAGTGTTTGAGTGACTGAGCGATCAAGGCGCCTCCGGTCAGTTGCTGAGCGATGCCATCATGTAACTCACGGCCAATTCGACGTTGCTCTGCGTCGGCAATGCTGGCGACGATGCTTTGCAGACGACTGCGGCCGATCGCGTGACCGAGCTGGATTCCGATGTCAGGAATGATTTCCAAAAACCGCTGCTGTGGTTCGATTTTTCGATCGGAGAAGATCTCCATCACGGCGACGACTTCCGTTCCAATCGTGATCGGAAACGCGGTTGCGGCGTGTAGTGGCAATCCGCTGATCATGCGACGCAAAGCATCCGGCTGGTCGCAGATGTCATTAACCCATTCGGGCCGCCCCGATTGCATCACTCGGCCAACAAGACCATCTCCTTTGGAAAGTCGTAATCTGGCAGACATGCGTTGGAATTCGTGGAATGCCTCATCACTGGCCGAATTGGCTATAGCCACAGTTCCGCCTGCCGCAGTTTCATGACCGGCAACCGACGCAGGCACGCCTTGGTTGATACTTTGTAAATGATCAGGCCTTTGATTGATGCACCAAATGCCGGAGCTTTCTAATTGCGGATCGTCTGGTGTACTGTCATTGGCGAGCTGCCACACATGGCCGACGAACCAACCATTGAATTCGGTGATTTTGGCAAGGGATGAACGCAGAGTTTCCTCAATCGAGGTGGCTTCGTTCGCCAGCCGCGTGACGTGTTGCAGAATTCCAAGCAGTTCCGTCCGCTCACGAGCTTGGCTCTCCAAATTCTTCGTTAACTCACGCAATCGTTCCTCACTGGCCTGGAGTTGTCGTTCTCGCTGCCGCTGCAACGTAATATCCACCATCGTGATCACTATACCGCCGATGCGATGCTCATCCGTACGGTAGGGAACGATTCGCCGGACAAAAGAACGTCCGTCCGTGCAATCCATTTCATGCTGCGCCGGGATCAAGTCCTTTAAAACTCGCTCACATGCCTCATGCAAATCATTGGTCACAAAATCGTGTTGTAAGTCTCGCAGCGGTCGGTCAATGTCCGATATTCGGATGCGGATGGTCTGCTGAGACGCGGGTGTGAACCAACGAATTTGAAGGCTCGTATCCAAGCAGACAGTGGCCATATCCGTGGCTGAGATCAAATTCTCTAAGTCGGCGTGCTTGATCTCCAGTTCCTCGACTTTGGAACCAAGCTGGAGATTGACGGTTGATAATTCTTCGTTTAGCGATTGCAGTTCCTCTTTGCTGGTTTCCAGCTCTTCGTTTGTACTCTGAAGTTCTTTATTGATACTCATCACTTCTTCGTTGCTGGCTTTGAACTCTTCTTTGGAAGCTTCAAACTGCTCAATCGTGATTTGCAAATCATCCTTGGTCGCTAAAAGTTCCTCTTCCAATTGACGGATAATCGAATCTTCGTCGACATCTATCCCGTCGAAGCCGTCAGACACCGACGAGCTTTGAATGTTGGTTTCTAAAGTGGGTTGATCGCTGCTTAGCGCATTGGCTGGCCAGTTTCCTGCCGAAGGGGGACTTTCTAACTCTTCGAAAACAATGAGCGCGAATGCTTCCTGGTGCTTGCGATCGGTCACATAGCGAACTTCGACACGAACGGGATAGTACGTACCGTCTCTGTGCATGCGGCATTGAACACTAACGCTGGACTTTTCTTCCAATGCTTTGTGAACCGCACCACGCAGTTTGTTTCGCAAGCCTGCACGAACCTTGCTGAGCAAATCTTCGTTGGGAACGCCGGGCTTATACAAAATGTACGGATTGACGTCGCCACTGATGTAAAGTATCCGCCAGTGACGATCCACGAGTATGGCACGAGGTGCCATCATGTCGATTAGTATTTCTTGAGCCAGATGCGAAACCTGATGATCACGTCGTGGCAATGCTAGTTCCGCGAAATCGCTAGCTCGCGGGATCGAGCCCGATGTCGCCGGGAAATCCAAGCGGTCGTGACGTGGCGGCCCAATGCTGCGGTAGATCCGCCATCGTTTATTTAGCGTCTCAAACAAATCGTCTTGCCTCCCGATCGTCTCGGCCGTTCCCAGCATCAGGTATCCCTGTTGTCGCAAGGCGAAGTGAAACAGTCCGATCAACTTCTGCTGCGTGTCCGGATTCAGGTAAATTAGAACGTTGCGGCAGAGGATCAAATCGAGATGTGAAAACGGCGGATCGGCGAGAAGGTTTTGCTCAGCGAAGTCAATGGTTTCCCGCAACGGCTTTTTGACTTGAAAGTGAAGATTGCCATCTTCCAATTTGAAGAATCGCTGAATCCGCTCAGCCGAGACATCGGCCACGATGCTGACCGGATACCTTCCGGCGCGAGCTTCGTCAATCGCTCGTTTGCCGATATCAGACGCGAAGACTTGCAACCGATTTGATTTCTTCTGCTGGCTGATCTCTTCCAGTATCAACATCGCGATTGTATAGGCTTCCTCACCGGTCGCACAGCCAGCTACCCAAACGCGTACGGCTTCTTCTGCCGACTTCTTTTCAACGAGATCTGGAATCACTTGGCTGGCCAACGCGCTCCACGCTTCGGGATCTCGAAAAAAGTCGGTGACGCTCATTAGCAGGTCGCTCGCCAGCGATTTGATTTCAGCGGGGGTCACTTTCAGATAAGCAAGATAGTCCTCAATTTCGTCAATGTGATGCAAGCACATACGTCGGCGCGTGCGGCGCAGCAGCGTGGCATCTTTGTAGTTTCGGAAGTCGCGATGTCCACTTTTTCGCAACAGCGTGACGATCGCGTCGAGCCCAAAGGGTGATGGTTGTTCATCATCACTTGAGGCAACGTTTTGGACGCTAACATCCGATTTGTCGTCGCCGAACCTTACGCCCAAACACCTTTTGTCGGCTTCGGATTCTGGACTGGCTGCATCGTTGCAGATGTAGTCATGTTTGGCAAAACGGATCAGCGCTTCAGGAATGGCCTCGGGAGCAAGCACTTGATCGACTACGCCCGACCGAATCGCCTGCTCGGGCATACCGCCATGTTCGGCGGTGCCAACTTCTTGAACCAGAATCAGTCCGCCAGCTTCCTTGATCGCCTTGACACCGAGCGCCCCATCGCTACCAGTGCCGGATAGGATCACGCCTACGGCTCGCTGACGCTGATCCTTGGCCAATGCTCGGAAAAAAAAAGTCAACACTCACGGGAGGAAGTCGCGGGCCCTTCATCTGCGTCAGTTGCAATTTACCACTGACGATGCTCAGGAATTTGCCCGGTGGGATGACGTACACATGATCTGGCTCAACGACTGGCTGATCATCAACCTGCCTGACTTCCATTTTTGTGTACCGAGCCAGTAGCTCAGGAGCAAGACTGGGTTTGTCCGGTGCCAAGTGCTGAATGATGACCAGGGCGACGCCCGGAGCGTCTGGCATCGCTTGGAGCATTCGCCGTATCGCATCAAATCCACCAGCGGATGAACCGACACCAACAATAGGAAAATGCGTCGGTGACGAGGTTGGTCTAGAGTCTTGTCTCGTCACGCGAGCCCCGACGTGAAAGAAGGAATGTTGTTAGGATCGAATCATTCTACGAAAGTATTATAAAGTTGATTAGCTGACAGACGATATTACGCCGTTCTTCACCCGTTTCGTTTCGCTGCCCGCCCGGCTTGGTTCATTCGCGAGTTCATTGGACTGCAATTGCCAGATTACCGATATTCGATGGCAACTCGGTTGAGTAACGCGAGATGCTTCCGTCATGACTTCTGATGAATTGCGAACGCTGGAGCGTTGCCAAGACCGTGTTACCGCGTTGAGTGGGGAGTTTCCCCATTTCGCACCCTCAGTTCAATCGTTTAGCATGACAAATTGGTGTGTGCGAGTCTCCTTCTTCGCGGATACCCGGTGCATGTCGGCACTGCACGAATCGCCTGTCCCGTGAGTTCGGCTTTTGTGCCCCAAAAGCCGGCTCGCGTGGACTGGCCTTCTGGGGGATTTCCCCATTTGATTGTGGGTCGAATTGGGCTGTTGCAATTCTAATTGCGCCCTGACAATTAATGCTGACCATTTCAGTGCAGGAGGCGATTATTGAGGTTCGTCAAGGATTGATTACCAAATTCACGCAAGACAGGAAAAAGGCACGTCACGTTCGACTCGAGCGTGCGCCATGACTTTTTCAATGGACGAGAAACCGTGGCGAACAACGACACGACGCTTTCTGAATTTCCCTCCCAAGTTTTCCCTGACGATCACAGACAGAAACCGAATGCAATTGACCAATTGCATCGCGTTACGGCCATCCTCGCACATGAGTTGAGAAACCCGCTCAGCGTACTACAAGCGGGGATTGACTTGATGGACGACGATGCCAATGACGAACACTCATTGAAAAAACTCTTCCAAACGCAAGTCCAGCAGATGACACGATTGGTCGAGGACTTGTTGGATTTGTCGCGGAGCGCTGATGGCAGAGTACGAGTGAAACGGCGGCCCATCGACCTGCTGCCTAGATTAAACGACGCGATCAAAAGTGTGGAGCAAGTCGTTGCCCAGCGGAATCAACGCATCACAATCAATGTCACAAGTGAACCGCTGTGGCTTAATGGAGATCCGCAACGAATCGTGCAGATCTTCACGAACTTGCTCTCCAATGCGTCGAAGTATAGCGAGCAAGGGACCGAGATTGTCGTATCGGTCGCGCGCGTCGAAAATGACACCATCGAAATTCGAGTTTGTGATCACGGCATTGGCATCGACGCAGAAGATTTGGCGATTGTCTTTGATTTCTTTTCGCAAGTGAAGACGTCAGATTCTTTGGCTCATTCCGATGGAGGACTGGGGATCGGATTGGGATTAGTCCGCACTCTGGTCCAAATGCATGGTGGTTCCGCGTGGGCGACCAGTGAGGGAATCGGCAAGGGAAGCGAGTTTGTGGTGAGGCTTCCGAGTTGTGAACCACAGTTGTCGGATCAAGGTCGCGACCAATCAGTCGAACCGCTGGTGCCCGCACGAATCTTGATCGTCGACGACCAGCGCAGTAACGTATACATGCTGAATGCTCTACTTGAGAAACTGGGTGGACACGAACTGCGATCTGCTTCCGACGGAGCAACCGCGCTATCAGTGTTAGCGGAATTCATTCCGGAGATCGTTTTGCTCGATCTCGGTTTGCCAGGAATGAGCGGGCTGGAATTGGCTAAGGAGATTCGCCAGCTTGAGCACTGTCGGCACTCGCTACTGGTTGCCTTGACTGGATACGACGATGATCAATTACGAGCGGAAGCCACAGCGGCGGGCGTTGACTTGTATCACCTCAAGCCCGTTTCGATGGATCTGCTGCAACAAATACTCAGGCGTCGACGAATCGAGCGTTGATACTAGCAGTGAACCGGTCGTTGCGTGGAATTGTAGATCCGCAGCAAATCGCACTCCTTATGATTCGGTCATCGCGGTAATGGGGAATTTTCCCCGTCGATTTCTGGGGCTTTTGCGTCGTCAAAAGGCCCGTTGTTTTCAGTCGACGATGAGGAGCTTCGTTGCCCGCGTGCTGGGATCAGCCTAACGCCACGATGGCAATCCCCAATCCCAAGTAAGAAGCATGATTCGATGCCTACGCACAACCCTGGAAATACTTTCCAATTGGTAACCATCACGTCACTCAAAATTCTCCTTGGAACACTTTCCCTGTCATCGCCTGCCTCGGTCCAAGAACAGTCTCTAAATTGAGAACAGGAGAGAAATGACAAGCAACCTAACTAATGCGAAATCCACCGCTGTGGATGATGAACACGCCGAAGACGAATCCGCAGAATTTTGTGTCATCGTCGGCTCGTGTCGTGGCGAGGGAGTGTGAGTGCTGGATATGGTGTGGGGTAGTCAGTCGGAATCCTATTAATACTGATTGGTCTTTCGATCGGCGGTTGCCTAGCCCAGGCGTTTTTTTGCACCCTTGGGACTACTCATGATAGCTCCAGAACTGCCGTCGCAGCTACTTTGGATTGGACGAAATCAACGGTGCGCCGTTTTGGTCATCGAGTTGCAGCATGTTTCAGGATGAAGGATCCGTAAGCAATGCACGCTTACTTGCTACAATCTGCTGTTTCGTTACAGCGTTTACTTGACGGGCATGAGGGTCGACCCGTAGAAGTCGCTGGTCCTAATTAGTGAGGACGAATTTGTATTCATCACCAACTTTGACGTTTTCGACATCTGCGTACCAATCCGTTGACCTCTCATTGCTCGACGTGGGCATCCGCTTGCCCATTCGTTAAGCGATCCGACAACCGCAATCGATCGGCGTACGGTGCCCAAACTCGAAACGCCACGCCTTTTTTATGTGGGACTGCTCCCATGCCTCGTCGGATTCCAACCGCTGCTGTCATTGCTCACATTCGGCTCAGTGCAGTCTCGCTTTCCGATGTAGAAGAAGGAGCGGAAATGCCCGACTGAATCGCACGATTCAGCCGGGCACACAGCTTGATCGTCTAGCGAATGTCTCGCCGACGATTCTCGTTATCAGCGTCAGCATTATTGCCGTTACGGTCATCGTTGTTATCGTAACGATTCTGCTGCGAAGACCTATCGCGGTCGCGACTGGAAGAGTAATTGTCGTTGCGATCACGATTGCCGTTTTCAAGCCGACTGACTTGCTGACGGAGCAGTTGCAACTCTTGACGAATCCCCGCCAGAACTTGCGTCAGAGATTCATTGGAACCCGTCATTGGGCTGTTACTGAACTGCGTCATGTTGCCTTGGCGGATTGGGGTCGAATTGTCATATCCATCGAATCCGCTGTTGTAGGGCCCATTGTTGCCGACCGTGCGGCGATCGACCATGGCGCGTTGAATTGTCTCCGCTCTCGATGTCAGTTGGATATCAAGTTCCTCTTCTTCGCCATCGGCCATGATGGTCAGGTCAACGGATTGGTTAGGATCGAGTTGATGAATGCGGCGGACAACGTCGCCGGCGTTGGACACAGTTTGTCCTTCTACCTTCAGAATACGGTCACCCGTCTTCAGGCCAGCTCGATGCGCGGGACTATTGGTGTATACGCTGGCGATCCGCACTCCTGCTCCTCGGCCATAAAAGTTTGAGTCCAACGTCACACCGAGGGATGCTTGATCGTCAGAGTAATTATCGTCGTTCTGTCGATTATTTCGCTTGTCACGACTATCGCGGGCCCGCTGATCACGGTTGGATTGGTCATTCGAGTCAGCAAAATTCTGCGAATCCTTATCGCGATTTGCATCGGACCGGATTTGGTCAGTTCGATTGTTTTGACCTGACTGATTTTGGATGCGATCAGCGCGATCCAGCGTCAATGTGACTTGGCGATTGCGGTTGTCGCGCCGGACTCGCACGTTCACATCGGCTTGAGATGATTGTCGTTGTTGTTGCATCATCTGCTTCTGCAATTGATCGGGAGTATCAATACTTTGCCCATCAACAGAGACGACGAAGTCTCCTTTCTCCAATCCAGCTTTGTCGGCGGGGCTATTGGGTTCAATGTCGACGATCTTCAGCCCTTGTTGATTGCCATTCGCTTTTTCAACCGTCAACCCACAAATCGAGCATTTTTGCGAATCTGTGGCTCGATCCTGGTAACTCGCCTGTGAAGTTCGGTCCGAATTGCGATCGGACCGGTTGCGGTTGTTGTCTTGAGCTGACGTGACGCCAGCTGTACTCAGGGTCAGTGCGGTTGCCAAGACGGGGGCAACCAAGAATCGTTTCATCTTCATCTGATTCTCCAAACATCTAAAGGCCATTTACTGATTTGGCAGCAAACACTACTGCCACCTGGGGGCAAGACGACTTCGGTCGTAATCCGTGTTCCATTGAATGAGGATTTCGACAGGTATTTTTTCTCTTCTACGAAAATGGGGATTCGTCCCAGTATAAAATCGTGTAACTACAGGGTTGTCGCCGAACTGCTCCGTTGGTTCGTATTTTTAACACCGACCGTCGGAACGGTCGGGTGACGCTTGTATGGCGTCACTTGTGAGGTCACGGCAGGGAATCACTTTTCGCTGAGGTTGTACATAACACCGCGGCATCGAACCATTCATGAGGGGCTGTCGATCGTCATCCACGTTGGCTGAGTCGAGAGTAATGAAGCATCCATGACAGTGAGGGCACTTTATATTGGCACCGAGATACTCGATCCTCACCAATAACCTGCGGCCGCAGGTTTGACAGGACGAGTTGAATTGAACTTGAGTCAACACCTCGACTCCTCGTATAGTACCTCGATATCATTGATGACTTGATGAATACCATCAACACGCCGAATAGTCTCTTGAGCAATCTGCTTCAAGAAAAACGACTGCAAAGTTCCTGACAGTCTCGCCGTAGATCCGTTGACGTGGCATGCTATGCCGGACAGTGAGCGGCGACCGCAATCACGGAGTTGTTGGTGGGCGGTGTCTTCCAAGGGGTTTGAATGTCGCTTTGGTGCCGAGGTTGATCGATGTCGCCGAGACGAGCCTGGGCGATCGAGTGTAGCCAAATTCATTGGGCAAAATCCTTCCGTAGGTCTTGTTGGCAACGCTGCCTCAGTGCTGGACAGCGAGGGATGCGGTTTGGGGAGACTTAGAGACTCGACCCTTCCTCGTTAGTTTCGCGTTTGTTCAATGGTGGACAATCAGTGAAACCCGAATATTGCAATGGGGGTATTTCCCAGCTCTCTGAAGCATGGGACCATGATGATGTTCAGATTGTGGTCACGGGCTGATCGTCGGCACGCGCATGGGTGTGTTTCAGCAAAGCTAGAAAGACCGGGCCTCCAATGGCATTGCCAAGCGTGGTCCAAAGCAGAAAATGTCCGAAATCGCCCCACGTTGTTGCACTAGAACTAAATACGCCAGCGAGAACTTCAACCGTTCCGACAATGCTGTGGTGCAGGTGTCCGATTCCGATCGCCGTCGTGACAAGCCATACGATCACGATTTGGCTGATCGTATCGCGTCCTGCCGCGACCAGCCATGACAATAAACCCATCAACCATCCGGCCAGGATACCGCTTAGCAAAATTGTTTGCGGTGGATGCTCGACTACGTTCTGCGCGATTCCAGTAAAGACTTGGCGATCGATCACTCCAAGCGAGGGACCGATATAAGCGATCAATCCAGCAAACGCCGCTGCGCCGATGATGTTGGCCACATAGACGATCGCCCAAAGACGCAGCAAACCCTTCACGGTCGCCCGTCCGCTCAAGACGGGGAGAACTGCTAAACTTGTTTGCTCAGTAAAGAGTTCCGAGCGCCCCAGAATCACCAGTATGAAGCCGAATGAGTACATGTTTGCGACCAATATCGTCGAAACTGAATGAGACAGATCGTTCTGCACCAGTGTCTGCATCGCAGCCATCAGAAACAAACTGAACCCGATTTCCAATCCTGCTGATAAGCCAGAAAAGAAAAGCCGACCCGATGGACGCTCAAGTGCCGTCAGCGCCTCTTTCAGTTCATGCCGCATGATCTGCTGTGACGCCTTCTTCGGTTCGTCGGCGTTACCTAAATCCGAGTCAAGCGATGAAGTATTTTCCTTTTCGAGCTTCGTTTTGGATGACTTACTACCCATTAATGGCCCTCCGCCGTGTCCGCTCGCACCAACAGAGAAATTACGAGCAAACAGAACCCGGCCGGCCATTGCTCGCATATCATGAGAGCGGCAAGCACAACAGTGATGAACGACCAGATCTTTACAAGCATTAGTTTCTCCACCGACGAATGATTGCCCCAGTTTGAGCGAGCACCGACTTCATTCATTCAATCCGATGTTGGATTCGCAACGTGCAAACAGCATTCCGATTTCTAATCTGGAGGAAATCCCCATTTCCTCATTTAGTTTCGCAAGATTTCGTAAATAGGTACCTTGGGCACGAGATTCGCAAATAAGTTCCAAAGTTACGAACGATGCGGGAGAATCGATATGCAATCCAGAACGAAGCCGAACAACGGCACGGAGGACTGGCGAGAGTTTGGTAAATATCGAAGTCGCGTCATGCATCGTGAACCCCTCGCAAAGAACGTCAATCTCTATGTGATCGAAAAGCCGGACGGTTTCTCATTTCGCCCTGGACAAGCGGTTGAATTGTCGATCGACGAAGAGAAATGGCGAGAGGACAAGCATCCGTTTACCATCACGAGTCTGCCGGACAATCTGCGGCTTGAATTCATCATCAAGTCATACCCCGTAACCAAGAATCCCAGGCATGACGGAATGACGGAGCATCTTGGACGCGATGTTGAAGTCGACGATCGGGTCTTGTTTGGTGACGTCTGGGGTGCGATTGAGAATCGCGGCACCGGAGTCTTTATTGCTGGTGGAGCGGGGATGACGCCGTTTGTCGCGATCTTACGAAAATTGGAACAAGACAAGCGGATCGATGGCAACCGACTGTTCTTTAGCAATCGAACCGAGGCCGAAGTCTTCCTTCACGGCGAGTTCGCGCGATTGCTCGGTCGCAATGCCATCCTTACTCTCACCGGTGAGAAGCATCGCAACTACGAAAGCGGACGGATTGATCGTGCCTGGCTGGAATCACGAGTCGATAATTTCGATCAACCTTTTTATCTCTGCGGTCCACCGAAAATGGTCGAAGAGCTTTCAGGGACGCTAGAGTGGCTCGGTGCCAACGCGGATTCATTAGTTTTTGAGAAATAATTGTCACAACCACCATCAGGAGAATTTACGATGACGAAGAAATTACTCTCCGGTAAGCGGATCGCATTTCTTGCAACCGACGGCTTCGAGCAAGTCGAATTGACCAAGCCATGGGAGGCAATCAAGGCCGTCGGTGCAGAAGTTGTGTTGGTCTCGCCAAAAGACGGAAGCATCCAAGGTATGAACCATGACGAGAAGGCGGATACCTTCAATGTGGATAAGAATGTAGCCAGCGTCTCGGCAGAAGATTTCGATGGCCTTGTGCTGCCTGGTGGTGTTGCCAATCCGGACGCCTTGCGAATGTGTGAGGATTCCGTGAGCTTCGTGCGGGACTTTTTCAAACAACACAAGCCCGTCGCAGCGATTTGTCATGGCCTCTGGACATTGGTGGAAGCGGATGTGGTTCGCGGTCGCCGAGTTACGTCCTGGCCAAGTCTGAAAACGGACTTAAAAAACGCTGGTGCCCAGTGGGTCGACGAGGCTTGTGTCTGCGACGAAGGGCTGGTGACGAGCCGGAAACCTGATGATTTGCCAGCGTTCTGCGACAAGGCCATTGAAGAGTTCGCAGAAGGCAAACACGCGGAACAATCTGCGAGTTAGGGCTCACGCAATCACTCAACTTGGAAGCGAAAGTCCATGTCAAATTACACTCCCAACCCAGCCGCGAAGAAAAAAGCGAGTGCACTCATCAAGTCGCACCAGTACGTCGTTGACAGTGAATGGGGTGACGCTCAACCGAATAGTGACGATGAAAACGAATACTTGGAGGCCCACGGCTGGGACGAGTATTCACAATGGTTTATGGCGATTGATCCAGATGCCAACGAGCAGACGAAAGGCCGGCTCCACTTTCCCTATGGTGACTTCCGCAGATTGCATCGCAGTGGGCTAATCGCGGCAAAGCAACGGGCCGCGCAGAATGGACACGACGAGATTGAATCGCTGGCCGACGAATTGCTTGAAGCGTTCGAGGACGAACGCGACTAGTTGAGGTGTTCGCGTATGCGGTTGTCGAGTTCTACCTGTGACGCTGCAAACGACGCCAACCCCGCCAGCGTCATGAGGCTGTCGATTGCCAAATCACCTCGAACGATCCGCTCCTGCCAGCGGTCGTGTTTAGGGATCTTTCCGACATTGTCGATCGTCTTCAGCTCCTTCGCGGCCATCGCGGGAAATAAGTCTTCGAGATCGTGGTCCGCTGCAATGAGCCGTAACTCGTCTTCGTTGCTTGCCGGTGACAGAATTGCTTTTTGCACAAAGTTTCGCTCCGCTTGACTGACATCCCATAGTTTCTCAATCCGTACCGTGTCGGGTTCGCCATTGATGGCAAGCTTGACGTTGTGTTGCTCGTGGAGCTGCGATCGCCATGGTTTCTCCAACGTTTCTTCGGCTTCGTGGGCGACCTTAGTAGGCATCGTGATGACATCGACGCCAGCCAAATTGGGCAGTTGTGTCGCATCGCGTAGACTCGCGGCAATCCGCCGGGTGTCAGTCGTTGGTAGTCCACGTGTGAACGTTGCAACTTCGGTCTGGCTGGCAAGCGTTGTCTTCTCCCCCGCCATTTCGCCGTCGCCAAGTTGATTATCCGCCACGTACGAATTCAGACGTCCCAAAAACACATTCACAAAAGACGGTCGAGCCAGCGCAGCGGCGACGTAGTTTTGTCGAGCCCTGAAACCGAGCGTGCAATTGACACGGATACCTTCGTCACGCAGTTGCCGAATCGCAATCAAACCGGCAGGAGTCAGCGGTACCTTAACAATGAAGAAATCAGGACAGATCTCGTGACATCGGCGAGCGTAGGCGAGCGTCGCATCGGCATCATTGGCGACGTCGGTATGGAGTTCCACACTGACGCCACATCTGAACCTTTGCGCCAATTTCAAACCATGACAAAGGTTCAAGATAAACAGCGGTCTCGCGAACCTGAAAGTCCTCTGGTAGTTTCTCGACCAACTTGGCTGCTTTGGGAACCAAGTCATCATAGATCCCGTTTTGAACCTCTTTGTTGAGCAATGTATTATTCGTCGTTAGTCCGATAAACTGGGTACTCCATAAACTATCGATGCCGTCGATGTCGCCACTATCCAGCCACAATTCGGTTCCCGTGGCATTGATTCGTCGCCAAAACTCGCTTGCGATCGGCTCGCGTGAAGATTCGTTTGCACCAACTCGATCTCGGATGAAATCCGCGATTCGATTGGACTTCTGCGTATAGGGACCAATTGTTTCAAGAGAAGAATTTGTAGATTGCGTCATTGACATATTCACGTCTCCTGGTGAACCGATTGGTGCTATTCAGCTAATCGTTGCTGCAAAGGCCGCGCCGCTTTCCTTCAGCACGCGAACGTGCCCGCAAGCACGGCGATTCCAACCGTCGAGAAACATTTACTAGTCACCGTATCCTGATCTGATTGCCACGCCAACGGTTCGCTCGTCAAGAAAGAAACCGTTCAACTATCGCTTTAAAGCGGTACTAACTGGTTCACGTGAACATTGCAGAAGCGGAAAGACAAGCGATTGAAAAGAAGACCATTGCTCACTGGCCTTGGAAAGAGGTGACGGTTTCCGCCACGGCCAAACGTCTCGACAATTCCCTAGTCGATTTCGCTGGATGCAAGCAGACCGATTAGTCCGGTCGTGACACGCCGTCGAGAACTCCCACACAGGGCAGCGGCTTATCGCATTTACTTATCCGCTCGGTCAATGTACGGTGCGACAGCGGTGTCCCGAACAAGCAAAGAACAACTCGCCCGCGAAACAGCTGAACGAACACGAGAACGCGAACAGCTACAGGCACAGATTGACTACCTACAAAACGCTTTAGCGAAAGCGCAAGAAGGCCATAATCGCGTCACACTGCTTCTTGAAAATCAATCCGCTGGAACGGCGCACTGGAAAGAAACCCTGGACGCGATGGAGCAACGGATGGCAAACCGAGAAGCCGAGGCCGCGAACCAAATCCGCGAGGTCCGCGACCAAACCAGCAAACAGCTAAAACAATACAAAATGGCGTGCTCGAGGAAAAGAACAAATCGCTCTGGGCTAAGCTTTTCAAATAGTCCTCTATCGCCCGTGTTTAACTCCTGAATGGGGGTAAACCGATTGGCGGTACCAACACCCTCACCAGATCCTTCATAGCACTGTACGGGCTTCCTTGGCCAAAACTCCTCATGTGCTAAACAACAGCACTGTCGGCCAGCAACGTAAGTACGTGTTTTTCAATGACCGCGTCATAGCCCGCTTTGCGAAGATCCCCTGCGTCAGGGTTATTCCGGTACCCAACGGCGTACCGTCTAAAAAGGCCGTCCGATTTCTCGATGGCTTCATCGATCAGTTGCTCCCGATCGGCGGGCGAGAGGGAGAAAAGGAATTTATTTACACGGGCAGTGCAGGCTGCCTTGAGTTTTGCTTCTAGATCACGTTTTTTCTTATCGGCTGCAGCACGCTTTTCTTTCAGCGCATCGCGTTCTTTTTGAACAGCTAAGATGCGTTTCGTCTCTGCTTCACGCTCTGACTTAGGTTTGAAGTTTTTCGGCGGATCGTAACGATCTACAATCGCTTTGCGTAAATATCCACCGGTCTTCGTCGGCCGCATTTCATCGGGAGTTTCTAGCTTCCATTCCAGCACTTCGATTTGAAGTCGAATGTCATCGTTGCTAATTGCGGGGTTCTCGACCAGTTGTCTCGCTGTAGCCGCGGTGACACCAAAATCAGTCAGCGATTTCACCAGTTGACGCGTTTCGACGCGTTCGGTTTTATTGCCAAAAAGTGGCAGGTTTCCGATCGTCTCGCGGGATCGTCGTTGAAAATGAACTTGATAAACGCCATGACTGACTTTTGCATAAGCGTCTCGTAATGGTCAAAGCAAAGCACATCTCTGTGTTCGTTTTGAAATTCTTCGATCTCGTTCAGGACATCGAAAAACGCTGTGGAGGTTGGAATCGATGACTCATCGGAACTCCGACGGCGATAATTTTGATTTTCGGCATTGCTGTTCCTTTCGTTGAAATTGACCTGTTTGCCCCGCACCCGGCAGGTCCATTTCCGTAAGGGAATTCAGCTTCAAAAAAAGCGGCCAACCTTTCGGCGATCGGTTTAGCTATGCAATAGAATGTTCGGCCAAAATCCTAGAATCGTGAAATCACGCTGGATTGCCTCGCAGAGATGACCAGACGAAATTGGTCATTTGGTGTTTGCATCAAGACGCCGCGAGAACGATTGGAATGACTCAGACCAATCGATTACAAACGCTTCTGCGAATGGTTCTCGCCAGTCATCGTCCTCGGGTTTTGGGAACATTGTTCTGTCAGACTGCTTCCACTGAAAGAAAAAAATTGTCTCAGTAAAGTCGTCACCAGAATACGAGTCCACTCTTGAGATACGTTTGGGAACCCACCCTTTAATTGATTTCCCATCTTTCTGCTTTGACTCGATCTGATCCCAGCTTGTACGAGAAGACATCTGTGATCGGAAGTCATTATTTGATTGGCCACGATCATCTGCCTCATTTTCGTTTTTTGCCAACCCGTATTCCCAATCTACACGCGCCGGCATATTTCCTTGTTTCGGATCGAACAAAAGCGAAATTTTCCATCGCATTGGTGAATCTGAAGTGAGCGACCATACTCCCAATACGCCGCCATCTTGTCGTTTTGCACTCATCAGCTCACATCGACTTAGAAATCGCTCGGCGAATGCCTTCCCGTCCTTCGAACGTAAATAAGCAGCGGTATCAACGAACGGCAGAAAATAAGGATCGAGTTTTGGCATTGATCGACGCGTAACCGACTTGTCCTCTTCCGTATCATCTTTCTCAGATCGATTCATCCCTCGGATAGTACCGGTCATCGTTCGGCGATAAAAACGTTGTCCATCGGTCTCCAATGTCTGCTCCCATAGCGGCGGAGGGGAAAAACCGTTTTTATATTCCTGCCGACACATGGCGGAAAGTCTGGAGTTTTTATTTCCTTCTCCAGTTTGGTAAGCCTCAAGTGCCCAGATTTCTACCTCTCGCACCTCAGAGATCGATTTCCTGAGACTAGTCGCAAACCCCCGACCTATGAAGGCGGCATTCCCCGAGAGGTTAGTACGTCCAGCGATGTAAGCCACCAAATAATCCTCTGCGAGGCCATCAACGTCGTCAAGTAGCCCATCTCCACTCACGCGAGAAGGGCAAGCCAGTGTCGCCAAACACACAATAGCCAAACTGCAGATGGACTTACAAATCGCTTGATAAATCATTTCGTCTCCAGATCCTGCCAAATGCGAAGAGTGACAATAGGTTGACTCGAAACACGTTCGTTAATAACCAGCTACCAATGCAAGTGTTCGGTAGAACTAGCGATTTTCCTGTCGTCTTCGGGGGCATTGGATTGAGCTTATCGGGCTAGCAATCTCCCTTTTACGCGCAATGCAAAATCGTTAGCAATCACGCGTAGGAAAAGCCTTCCTACCTCCATAACTCAAGGCAGAGGAAAACACGGATCATCGGTATCCAAAAAGTAGATCAGGTATTCATCCAGCGTTTCAGTCGTAAGGTCAGCGGCACAGGCGCGGCCAGTGGACGACTCGCTATCCGGTACGCATATACAATCCGCATCATAAGTACAAAGAACATAGTACTCATCCCACGCGTGATAACCGGTGTCCTCATTTGGCTCGTAGATCACTTCATCCCAAGTGGTGGTGGTGTCGTACTGTATCTGTATATTAACACCGCTCTTACACACGCCCGAAACCGGAAAGCATTCTCCAGTGCAATACACATCCTCTTGAGTTGACGGCCAGCAGTTATCCGTATACCCCGTAAAAGAATAGCAGCTTTGCGCAATAGCTTCCCCCGAGAAAAAAGAGGAACTCGCCGCAACAAAAATCAACAAAATAGCACGCATCCCAATTCTCCCATAACAGTAAAAACCAACACACAAGTTTCTCTACAGATGTTGAATTAATGTAAGCGTTCGGCAGGACTAGCGGCTTTTCAGCTTTCTACGGCGGGCGCGGCGGGCTTTAG
>NZ_BAABGA010000100.1:0-2376 GCF_039541335.1 Novipirellula rosea
CGATAACGTCTTTTCAAACGGCTGAGTCTCACGGTCGCGACCCCGTGAATTTCAGCGTTCTCCGACTGGAGATTCGCACTCGACCGTAGGATTCAAAGCTTGTCTTCGCCGGACGCAAAAGAAAAGAAATGGCTGCCTCCACTTGACCCGCCCAACGAGCTAGACACCAGTCCAATGCCACAACGAACGCAACCGCCGTGCCGAAATCGCATCATAGCGATAGCTTGCGCGATATTGATGATTTACACGCTGTCCTACATTGGACTCCGAAACCGAGGGCTAAGACAAATGGAGACTTACGACAACGTTGGTATTCTATACACGGATGTCGAGTCAACTTTTCAGCGACAAGACCTGACTGTCCATCAACTCTTGACCGCACTGTACGCACCGCTGAACCATCTCGATCGCAAGTTTTTTGGCGGTGAACATCCAATCGATTGCATCCTGTTTGATCTATCCTGACATTCGGACAATACAGCGGAGAACCATCGATTGAACCCAAGTTCCGGCCTATCTAAACTTGGCCACCACAAGGTCAACCGCCGGAACTGGGTTAACCGTGACGTTCTGTCATTGAAATCAATGCGACGCTTAGCGACCCTGCCCCTTCTCGTACTGGCGCTGATTGGGTGCACACCCCAGGACGATAGGAACGGGATAGTGAATCAAGACTTATTCATCGAATTCAAGTCGCGCTTAGGCAATTCAATTGTCCACCCATCTCAATGGAGAACGGAAGACAACGGCGATTCGTTCACACTTGCGTCTCCCGATGACCAAGCGGTCATCACTGCCCTCACATTTACAGTGGAGGGCACCGGTGCAATGACTGACTTCCAATCCATCATCGAATCGCAGATCGATGGGGATTGGGCTGACTCCCCATGGAATGACTTCATTATTGGTGACGCAATCGCAATGCGACGAAAACTGGTTCCGTCAGATGATTCGGGCGACACCGAATGGTTGATTTACACCACGCAACGCGGAGATTGCTACCACGCCTTGATGTTGAATGCGTCTTCGCTGGCGCTGGCGTTGAACGGCGACTTTTATGAAAACATCGTCCGTTCATTTGTCGGCATTTCTACTGTACCATAGGAGACAGAACCTTGGGATGCACGCGGAGGACTCGGCGTTGCGTTTTGGCAGTGGTTGCCTTTCGGCTCGTCCCCGGTGATCCCGGACGTTCCCCGACTGCATGCTCGCTGTTACAGATGGACGAACTGAACTCAAACACAGCTCGTCTCACTGAACGCGTTCCTGACGATCTGTTTGAACTCTGTCGTAAGGGACCGCTGCGATTTGCAAATAAAGACTTGCTTCCCGTCGTTGAACTCGCTGGCCGGCAATTGTTCCTTCAGTGGGGTGAAACCAAGACTGCCGCTGATGCTGCTGATTGCCACTTTCGACGTGGTCGGCCCTGGAAGATGAAACGTAACAGTCGGTCAGCCCGCCCGCTTCTGCCATTCGGTAGCCACGACTTGATTCTGATCGACTTTCCGCCCCTGCAAACAGGCTTATTCGGAGGGATTTGGTCGTACAACACTGCTCCGGTTGGCTACACTAAAGAGTCGCTGAATGACTGGGCGATTGCATTAGCCTCTGTTGTAGACGGCTTTGACGCTCAGCAATTCTTGCACGACTAACCCTACTGCAACGAAGCGGGGAACCAAGGGTTGTTACGGAGCCGGCCCTGCGAGCGGTTAGCAATGGGAAATCAACCGTTCCGGCCCGCAAAACCCAAACGTTCCCCTACCGAGATAGATCGTCATTATGGGCATGTTCGATTATCCCGACTTTACTGCACGCGATGACGATGTCGCATCGTTTTGGCTAGCGAAGTACGACCACACGCGACTACCCGACGATTACTTTACCGAGAACTACGGCGAAGATGACGACGAGGAATTCAACCAATACTCGCATGATTTTCGTATCGGCTTTTATGATCACGACTATCAAGAAACAGCTTGCACGGACGACGGGACATCCAAACCTATCGCCGAACTGCTACGAGGTTCCTGGGCGTCGTCCTATCGCAATGCCGTCTCCGAAGCTGCAAAAGCGCGCGGCTACATCGAAACTAGCTTGATTTGGATCATGTTCAACTTTCGGTACGATCCGAGTATCAGTGGGGTAATCGAGACTGACGATTTGCTTTTCTTAGGCGTTTTTCCATTCGACAAATCGGCACCTCCGTAGCACAACCTGGATGCCCAATTAGAGGCGGGGAACCATGCCGTGCACCGGAGCGGCGTCAGCGAGTTTCCTGATGGTAAGTTTTATTTTCGCCGCCCGGTGACGGCCGTCGTTCATCGCACCAACCGAAACGCGTTCCTCGAACCTCGATCGCTAGCACTGGCCGAACCG
>NZ_BAABGA010000101.1:0-1226 GCF_039541335.1 Novipirellula rosea
CGATAACGTCTTTTCAAACGGCTGAGTCTCACGGTCGCGACCCCGTGAATTTCAGCGTTCTGCCATAGATACATGAAGACCGTACTGCTCACCTTATTTCTATCCACTTCAGCGGTCTGTGCTGCACAGACTCCGGACGATGCCGCGAGGACTTTTTTTGATGCGTTGGCAAAATCAGACAAGAAAGCCCTGATTGACGTCGTACACGAACCAAGTGCAACGCGGATCGGAAAATCCATCATTGCGGCTTCACCGATGCTTCGCCGCAGCGGTGACACTGGTTTCTTCGAGATGATATTTGACCGCGTGCCCAGTCCCGCGGAGATCGAAGCGATGTCACCCGTACAAGCATTTGCCGAGTACATGTGCGAACCCAGCGATCCGGACGCTAACGATGGCGCAACACGGACCATTCTCGGAACCGTACCTGAGGGCGATTCTCTCGCTCACGTCGTCTATCGCGTCGATGGAATGCCGAATCTCGCCGAAAAGTCGCGGGATGTCATGACCTGCGTCAAGCACAATGGAGAATGGCGTGTCGTTGTGTCTCCTAGGGTTTGGGATGCATACATGAACTTCATGCTGCAACCTGCGATGGCAAAACTGTCTGGCGCAAAGGCAGAACCATGAAATGCACGGGAGAACGGGTGGTCCGTTTTCTCGTCTGCTTGCAAGTCGTTCGCCCGTTCCCCGTGATTTCTACCGTTACCCGACCGATATTCATTCTCCTCAGACCGAACCACAATGCTAACGCCTACTTTTTCCGATGGCCAAGACAGAACGACGTTTGCACCGTTCGTGCTCCGCGATTGTCGCGATACCGACTACCCGAACGTCAATCTCCAATTCAGCGATCACGATTGGCGAGAACAGCACATCGGCGACGACCATATCGGTGACTACTACTTGAATGGCTACGGAATACAGGGATTGGTCATTGCTGCCCGCCAACTCGCAGGACTAGAGCCAATTGCTGATGGGATGGAACCCGACTCGGAAGGCGATACATGCTTGATCTACTTCACCGACCTTGACATGGCGATCGAAACTGCGTGTTTGGCTCATGCGATGATTCACGATCCTGCTCAACGAAGTGCTTGTGCTGCGCTTGCTGCGGACGAAGGTTACGACGACATATGACGAAGAAGAGCGGGTAACCATCGCATGCAAGTTGCGGACTGGAAATGGTTTGAAGACGAGCGGGTGTGAATCCCGCCTGAGTAACC
>NZ_BAABGA010000102.1:0-71908 GCF_039541335.1 Novipirellula rosea
TGTCGCTCGGCTTTCCAGCCGATTGCGTTCATTCATCCGAATGCAAACCGCTTCATCGGCAGCCCGCCGTGGAACTCGCGAGTATGCGAGGGACAAAGGCAGCGACGAGTGTTTTTTGACAGACGAATAAGGGGACAGACGAATGAATCCAGAGCGACGATTCGGCTGTCCCACATTCGGCTGTCAAAAGTGCTTTGCGTCCGTTCCTTTCGCGAGAAATTGACTGGCACCCCGCCAACCTTTGCCGCGACTCAGCATTTCAAACCCGAGTACGATTCGGCAGGCGAATTGTTGTCGAGCCGAGTCACGATCGCCGTGCAGAACGGAGATCGTCCGATCTATTTCACCGGCATCATCGCGACGATGGAGCGACCAGGATTTGTGACGCTATCGATTCCGCCCGAGGAGCAGTGGAGCGACTCACTCCGTTGGCTCACACGAGAGCAGCAAGAGCGATTCGCTACCGCGGAATTTTTCAAAATGTTACAAACACAAATCACCGGCCGATATTTGAAACTCCCTCCACGTTCGCCACAGTCGTGAGCTGCATTTCGGAGGTTGCAGCTCAACGAGTCAGGAAATAACTTCGTAACCACAAACGAGCTGTACCTCGCCAGTAAAAAATGGATTAAAATCAAGGCAACCAGAAGCGAGTCTCCAGCGTGGAGTCTCCTCCCCATAAAGTACGTCACCGAGTCGTACATTGTAACATTAGGCGGACACACGCGTTTCCTTTCATTTTCTGGTACACACCGTATGATGACACGACATCGCTCGTATCGCTTCATTGAAGGTGTACTCCTCAGGCTCACCGGTGTTATCGCATTGCTGCTCGCGTCCCGCCCGAAGTGGGGCCATGGTCCGGATGACTTCTACCTAGGATATCCATACCGTTTCTATATCACCCAGTCTGATGTGGCTTATCCGTACGTTTCGGTTCCATGGTTCTTGCTCGATGTCACACTGTTTGGCGTCCCTCTGTTTGTGACCACTATCGTGATTTTGTACGGTGTGCGCAAACTTCTGCGTTTGGAACACGATCGCGAGCAAATTGCGGAACAATAGAGTGAGTGTCCGCCAACATGGTTTTTACGCCAGTCGCTGTGCGATCACCTTCGTTGTTTGGCGACGTGCGTTGGTGTTGGTAGAATTTCTCTCACTCAAAGTCACTCGCTTCGTTCATGGCGGTGACGGATGTTCTTCCCGTTGTCCGCACCTAACCGCAAGGACTCCTGTGGCTGACGTTTCCCTGCGATTGCTCGTCCTCAAGACTCACAACGTTGGCTCTGTGTGCGCGTTCTACGGTTCTCTGGGCCTGACCTTCACCGAAGAACAACACGGCAAGGGGCCGCTTCATCACTCGGCCCCGCTTGGCGATGGTATCATCGAGATCTATCCGTTGCCTGACGATCAAACCGTCGATTCGACGACGCGGCTTGGTTTCGCGATCGCTGACCCTGATGCTGCGGTCGAATCTGCTGCGTCACTCGGTGGTCGCGTCATCAAATCCGGTCGCGACACGCCATGGGGCTATATGGCATTGGTGGCCGATCCCGATGGTCGCACCGTCGAACTCTACCGCGCGTGATGCACTGAGCTTGCAACCGTCAATAAGTGGATGCTTTTCACGCGATTCGCCGATCCTGCAACATGGTTTTTACGCTAGTCGTCACGCGATCGCTCCGATCCCTCTCGCTTAGCGTTTCTGCTGATCAGCTCGATCTTTCGATTCAATTCATCTACGACGACACCCGTGCTGATGATGAGCTCGAAGTCACGTCTATTGTCGCCGCTGATTGGCCTGATCCCAGGCCCAATGTTCAAGGCGAGCCGCTTCGTGGCGGGAGGCGGCTGGATCGTCGACGCGACGTCGTTTTGCATTGCCAAACGCTCGTGGGGAGTGCGGCTCGATGCATCGCAGTGCCCCAGATCGCAGTGCCCCAGAGGGAGTGCTGCAGTCAGAAGAAAACAGGAAAATGGGTGACAGAAAAATGGTGATTCTGCATTTAGGGACTGACCATTTTTCTGTCCCTCATCTTCCTGTAAATTCACTTTTGCTTGGTTGATCAATGAAGCGATGCTTCGCGAGGTCAATTCCTACACACCAAACTGATTAGCAACCCACAGTACCTTGCCAGCAACAATGGAATAGAATCGAGGCAATCAGAAGCGAGTCTCCAACGTAAAGTCTCCTTCCCATAAAGTACGTCACCGAGTCGTACATATCGACGTTGGCGGACATTATTGCTTTGACTCCGATGGTTGACTTGTCAAATCCTGGATTTTGCGAGATGGTTAATTGGCCGCGGCTGTCATGGCTCGGTAGTCGAACACTCTGATGAAGCGACGTTGGTGCATCGATGCGGCTCATAGCTCTCCTGCTTACTTTGGCGTTTACTCATAGCTGCATTGGTGGTCAGCCGGCCGCGGGTGGCCGGGTTTATTCGGTATACTTCAACACCTCCTGTCAAATGCCGGTCTTCACGGTGAGTCCGGAATATGAGCCTCTGGTGAATACCCTTCAGTGGACGGTTGGGAACGTTCCAGAAGGGATGCAGCTAGTCGCCGCCATTGGACTGTTGGCGGATCGGTTTGGATTGAGTCCGACGCAAGCGATCGACCTTCAAAACGGCTTTGGCGAATCGTATAAGGCGATGAATAACGACCCTCAGTGCGAGGGGCTGACCTCCGCATTGGATGAAATCTTCGCAACGGATCCGGAGCGTCAGGGGCATTACTTTGTTTATGTCCCAACGGAGCCCTCTGTTGCTGCGCCGACCATCTTGTTTCTGCACGGCTACGGTGGCAATTTGAAATACTATATCTGGGCGCTGAAAGTGGCGTTTCCGGATTCCGTTATTGTTGCACCAACTTGGGGGATCGGTTGGCACGATGGTGATGTCGTTTATGTCGATGAAGTATGCCGGAATGTCGAAACGCAATTCGGGATCTCATTGGGGAACAAATGGGTCATGGGATTATCCGCTGGCGGCCCTGCCGGATTCCGTGTGATGAACAGGAAACCATCTGATTACCAAGGCTATATCTGCATTGCGTCAGGACTGTCTCAGCAGCGAGCTGCTGAACTGTCGTTTACGGAGCCCATCCTGATGCTCAACGGAATCAATGACGTCCGGTTCCCGATTCAATTTGTCAGGAGAGGCATTGCCGAGATGGAATCGCATGGTCTTTGTGTGGAACAGGTGGAATTAGATCGAGACCACTTCTTCCTGTTGACTCAACGTGTTGAGACGTTTCAGATTATTGAATCGTTTATACAGAAACACTCGGCAGTTTCCGTGACCTCGCCAAACATTGACAAGTCGCACTGGATGTTAAGATTGCTCCGACCATGGGGATTGGTTTTTTTGGGGCTGCCCATTCTCTGTTTAGTGGCATTCAAAAAATTGCGGGGCCGGCGCAAGAGGTTGTTGTGATTGCTCGGAACATATGTGTTCGTAGACTGGCACCGCGCCGGACAACATGGTTTTTACGCTGAGGCCTTCGGCACCCCTTCGTTTGTGATTCAAGCGGCGTCGGCGTATTATCAGCTTCTCGTAATTCAAGCTCCACCGCTTCGGTAACGGCTATGTCTTAAAACCCGCCCGTTGGCGGATCGAGTTCCGTTTTTCGTATCGACGTATGGCCGCAGATCACGACATCGAACCTCCAATCGCTCCGCGCGTCGCTCGCCGCGCGATGGTGCTTGCTGCTGTTGCGTGTCGTAGCTTATCGGATCACGATCCCGAAAATGCAGACGCAGAAGACTTGTGGCAACGTTTGAAGGATTGGATTCAGTCGCTTGACGTGGATTCTGAAATCGAACCCCACGAGACGCAGATCATCTACAACCCGCTGGGTTCCCTCTCGGACCAAGAGAAGCTTGCAGGCGCATGGGGCGTTGAGGGATTGGCTATCCTGGCTTGGGCGCTTGGGTTGCTTCCGTTTCCTGCGCACGATCAACAAGTGGACCCTTACGAGGTAACGGATGCTCTGGCATTGCTCAATCCAGAGGCCACGGACATTATCAATGCGGCGGATGTGCGGACAAGCAAGGAACTTTCCGCGTGTCGAGAGTTGCTTTATGCCATCCATTGCCGCTTGCGGCAATTCAATCGTGACCGATCATTTCATGACATTTCCCAATGGATTGAGAGCGAGTGGCTGCAAACGCTTGGAATTGACAGCGTCCTAGCATCGAATGGAGATTTGGCTGTTGGTGGCGTGCCTTTGACGGAAAGCCGCGAAAGTGCTCGGAGATCATGCGAGTCGGTGACTTTCGAAAGGCATCGCGCAGCAATCTGGCTGATGGGCGAATACGGCCCTATCTATTCGAAAGTTCCCGTAGACACATGATGCAGCGCCAACCAAATGCGTCGCCATTTCTGCTGGCGAGTCTTTTCTTTCGGAGTGTGGCGGATTCGTGCTGGGGTCGAACATTACCTACCATTGCGGGCGGTGCGGCAGACGCATGCCGGTGACAAAGCGACGGTTTGACTGTTTTGCACCCCAGCGTCAATACCGTAGGTGATGTCCTGCCCCGCAATTCCCTTTTTGGGTTGCCCATCCTGCCGAACAGCCTTGTTCGGGTGCATCTCGCTTGTTCGGGTGCATCTCGCTTGTTCGGGTGCATCTCGCTTGTTCGGGTGCATCTTGCGATTTTGGGGGGGCAAGCATCGCGAAGGAGTTGTGAATCGAGATCCGATGCCAGCGGTTGGATCTGCCAGTCATGGCGGGGGGGAGCGTCCATCCCGTTGCATCGAGCTGCATCGTAATTATGGTTTTGGAATCAAAGGTTCGCACAGAGCCGGTTGGTTTATGAATCAACGTTGATCCGCTGCTGGGGTTTGGAATTGATCTTTCCTTGCCTGGTCGTTGAGGGTCGGCGAAAAACAAAGAGATAAGTGAACTTGAATATCCCACCCTTTAAGACTGTCCATAATCCCCTGCCCCTCTTTGGACTGCTGCCCGCCCCTGCGTTGTTCGGCATCACAGTGGTGTTGTGTTGTGTTCTGCTGGGCTGTAATCGCACGGCTCCTGCCCCCCCCGAAATGCCTCCGCCGACCGTGACCGTTGCTAAACCGGTGACGAAGAAAATCGTCGAGTGGGACGCGTTTACGGGGCGACTAGAGGCGGTGGATTTCGTCGAAGTCCGTGCACGTGTCAGCGGTTATTTGAAGTCGATTCATTTTGACGAAGGCCAGATTGTCGACGCTGAGGATCTGCTGTTCGTGATCGACCCGCGCCCCTTCGAAGCGGAGCTGAATGGGGCGATCGCGGCATTGAATCAAGCCGAGTCGCAGTTAAAACAGGCCAACGCGGGTCTCGAGAACGCGAGAGCACAGCATCATCAATCCGAAGCGGGGCTACAGTTAGCGAAGACGCGAATCGAGCGAGCACGGACACTTGAAGCACAGAACGCGGTTTCGATCGAAGAACTCGATCAGCGTTCCGCCGAGTTTTTGCAGGCCGAAGCGGACTTGGAAGCCAGCAAGGCGGGGATCAGTTCGGCGGAAGCGGCGATTGCGACTGCCGAGGCAGCGATCGAATCGGCCCAAGCCGGCGTCGAAACCGCAAGGTTGAACTTGGATTACACTCAAATTCGTGCTCCGGTTAGCGGACGAATCAGCCGCCAATATGTGACCGAAGGCAACCTCGTCAGCGGTGGTACCGCGACGTCCACTCTATTGACCACGATCACCTCGGTCGACCCGATCTACTGCACGTTTGATGTCAACGAACAAGACGTCCTGAAGTACATTCGGTTAGCCCAAATCGGCGAACGCAAGAGTTCGCGTGAAGTAAAGAATCCCGTGTTCCTCGGCTTGGTGGACGAGTCCGGATTTCCTCACGAAGGCCACATGGACTTTGTCGACAACCATTTCGATGTCGACACCGCCAGCATGCGGGCACGCGGCGTGATTCCCAATCATGACCGAGTGCTGCTGCCCGGAATGTTCGCGCGGATTCGGATTCCTGGCAGTGCCGCACACCAAGGCGTGCTGGTGCCTGATTCGGCGATCGGTACTGACCAAGCGTCTCAGTACGTTTATGTCGTGGTGGACAACGTGATCCAGCGACGCAGCGTCAAGCTTGGTCCGATGGTCGATGGACTTCGCGTCGTGCGTGAGGGATTGGGCGGCAGTGAAACTTTGGTCATTCAAGGATTGTTGCAGTCGCGGCCCGAGATGACGGTTCAAGTCCAACAGGGGACGATCGAAGTCGTCGAGGACGGATTACCAGACGATTACCAGCCGTTGCCTCCAGAGAAGTGGATGTCGCGGGTGCCTGATCCTGAGCCGGTTTCCGGCTTGATCCAAGCCAACGCGACGATCGGTTTCGACTCGACACTGCCGCCTATGGGAGAAGCACGATGAAATTCCCCCATTTCTTTATTGAGCGGCCGATTTTTGCCACCGTACTTTCGTTTGTGATTGTACTGGTGGGCGGCATTACCTATTTCTCGCTGCCTGTTTCGCAATATCCACCGGTGGCTCCGCCGCAGATCGTTGTTCGTGCCAGCTTTCCTGGTGCGACCCCCGACGTGATCGCCGATACGGTCGCGACCCCGATCGAACAAGAGATGAACGGCGTCGACGACATGCTCTATATGGAGTCGTCTTCGAGTGCCGACGGCACAATGCAGTTGACGGTGACGTTCAAGCTCGGGACCGATCTTGATGATGCTCAGGTCTTGGTCCAGAACCGTGTGGCGGTCGCCGAGTCGCGGTTGCCCGAACAAGTCCGTCAAATCGGGGTGACCACCAAAAAGCTGATTCCCGACATGTTGATGGTGGTGCATCTGAACTCACCAGATGATAGTCGCGATCAGCTTTATATCAGTAACTACGCGTTCTTGAACGTTCGCGATGCGTTGATGCGGCTCGATGGGGTCGGCGATATCCGGATTGCTGGCGGCAACGAGTATGCGATGCGGATTTGGTTGGACATCGAAAAGATGACCCACGTCGATCTGACGGCCGGAGACGTCATCGATGCGATCCGTCAGCAAAATGTGCAGGTCGCAGCGGGAGTGATTGGCCAGCCGCCGATCGATCAGACGGGGGCGTTTCAGTTGAACGTGACGACCCAGGGACGGCTGCAAGAAACGGATGAATTTGGCAACATTATCGTCAAACGTGGCAGCGACGGACGCGTCACGCGGTTAAGTGACGTGGCGCGGATCGAATTGGGCGCTCAGGACTATTCGCGGCTCAGTTATCTGGACGGCAAACCGGCGATCGCGGTGCTGGTGTACCAGCGACCGGGGACCAATGCCGTCGATACCGCCGAAGAAGTGAAGCGGACCATGACTGAGATGGCTGCCGATTTTCCCGAGGGCATCGGGTACGAGATTGCCTACAACCCGACCGATTTTGTGGAAGAGTCGATCTCGGAAGTTTTTAACACGCTGTTCATCACAACGGCGTTTGTGGTGTTGACGGTCTTTCTGTTCCTGCATGGTTGGCGGCCGACGTTGATCCCCGTGATCGCGATTCCAATTTCGTTGATCGGTACCTTTGCTGCGATGCAGAGTCTCGGTGTCACGCTGAACACGTTGTCGTTGTTTGGGTTAGTACTAGCGATCGGGATTGTCGTGGACGATGCGATTGTGGTCGTTGAAAACGTCGAACGGCTGATCGCCCAAGGCATGTCGCCACGCGCGGCCACGCATAAAGCGATGGACGAAGTCGGCTCGGCGTTGATTGCGACGACGTTGGTGTTGATTGCGGTCTTTGTTCCGACCATCTTTGTTCCCAGTATCAGTGGCCAGTTCTATCAACAATTTGCACTCACGATTGCGATCTCGACTGCCTTTTCCACCTTCGTTTCGCTCACGCTCAGCCCCGCGTTGTGTGCGATATTGTTGAAACCCAAGGGAACCGAGAAACATGGCATCTCGAAAGTGGGCGACTTTCTGTTTGGTTGGTTCTTTCGACTCTTCAACCGCTTTTTTGATGTGACCAGTAATATTTACGCCGGGATCGTCGCGCGAATTGTTCGGATGACCGCGGTATCGCTACTGCTTTATGCCGGATTGCTGGTCGGCACTTGGTACAGCTTCGGAATGGTCCCCAAAGGCTTCATTCCACAGCAGGACCAGGGGTATGTGATCGTCAGCATTCGTCTGCCCGACGGTGCGTCGTTGGCCCGGACCGACGCAGTGACCCGCCGCGTTGCCGATCTTGGCGGCAGCATCGACGGGGTCGCGCATGCGGTGGGAATCGCAGGGCTTTCGGGGTCGACGTTTACGATCAGCCCCAATGCGGCCGTGACGTTTCTGCCGTTAGAAGATGCAAAAGAAAGAGCGGCACGCGGTCGCGGCATCGATGCGATTGTCGCCGATTTGCGACATAAAGTTTCGGACATCAACGAGGCTCAGGTCTTTGTGATTCCACCACCGCCGGTGCGAGGCATCGGTCGCGGGGGCGGATTTAAAATGTATATTCAAGACCGCCGAGGCGCCGGCACCGATGTGTTGAATCAGGTGACCGAAACGATGGTCGCACAAGCCAACCAACAACCCGGTATCACGCAGGCGTTTTCGAATCTACGCGTCAGCGTGCCGCAGATCTATACCGACGTCGATCGCGACAAGTCCGAAATGCTGGACGTGCCAGTGAACAACGTGTTCGAAGCGCTGCAGGTTTATCTGGGGTCGTTGTATGTCAACGATTTCAATTTTCTGGGGCGTACTTATCGCGTGACGGCGCAGGCCGAACCGGAGTTTCGAGATGAGCCAAGTGACATTCTACGTCTGCGGACTCGCAGTGCTCGCGGGGCTTCGGTTTCGCTTGGTTCGATCGTGGAATTAAAGCAAATTGCCGGTCCCGATCGTTTGGTGCGATACAATCTGTATCCAGCGGCCGACATCAACGGCAGCACGGTTCCCGGATTCAGTACCGGTCAGTCGCTGACGACGATGGAGGAGCTTGCGGCGGTCAATCTTCCTCCGGGCTTTGGTTTTGAATGGACGGAGCTTGCGTTTCAGGAGCGTCAGGCTGGAAACACGATCATGTTCCTGTTCCCGCTTGCGGTGTTGTTCGTGTTCCTGGCGCTGGCAGCCCAATACGAAAGTTGGCTGTTGCCGCTGGCGATCATTTTGATCGTGCCTTTGTGTTTGTTGTTTGCGATTCTCGGCGTCTGGTTCCGAGGAATGGAAAACAACATTTTGACCCAAATCGGTTTTATCGTGCTTGTCGGATTGGCGTGCAAGAACGCGATTCTGATTGTGGAATTCGCCAAGGCCGAAGAAGATGCAGGTAAGGATCGATTTCAAGCCGCGATCGACGCGTGTCGATTGCGGTTGCGTCCGATTTTGATGACGGCGTTTTCGTTCATCTTAGGAGTCATTCCCTTGTTGATCGCCACGGGGGCTGGATTCGAAATGCGACGCGTTTTGGGAACTGCCGTATTTAGTGGCATGTTGGGCGTGACCGTCTTTGGTCTGTTTTTGACTCCGGTGTTTTACGTCGTGTTACGTGGCTTCGCACGCAAAAAGTCAGTCGTGTTGCCATCCGTCGGCAACGCGGTGCTCAATGAGTCCGACGTCCCAGCATCGCAAGTGTCTGCTTCGGAAACTCGTGAGACTCACCTCGATTCGGCCGCCGCCGTTGCAGTCACGCCAGTTGCGAGTGAATCGGTAGCGAGTGAATCGAAATCCAGCGAGTGAATCGCGATTCCCCGAGTTGGCGACCCTTCTCAAGGGACGATTGAAGATTCGAACTCAACGGGCCAAGAATCGAGATAACCGAACGTGGCATTCGTGTTTACGAATACTTTCGGTTTTTGGGTGATCAAGGGTGCACGCATCCTTTGTCGTGTCTCGGGCTTTGTCGCATCTCGGGTTCGATTGCGAGATTTCTAGGCGGTTTTTTTGACGGTGATGAGTCGAACTACGTCCAGTGCCAGCCAAAACATCCCTCTTTTGCATGCTTAAGTGTAATGGAACGGGAGAGAAGGCTTTCTTATTTGCAATCTACGGAGAGATTCAGTACAATCCCCCCGGTCGGGTCGGCTAACGCGGCGCTTCCGAATCCCCCCAAGGGGCTTTTCAATTCGGATTCTAAACTCATCAATCGGGCAGCAGTGTAGATAAGGCAGGGAAGCATCACTTTCTAGATGATTTCCCAAAGCTTGAGCACGAAGGCGTTTTCACGCTCGACGGCTTTAGCTTGCTGCGTCTCTATCCGTAGGGACGCCGCGTCATCCGTTTACGGGACGCGACGGACTGCGAACAGGAGTCAAACTTAATGCGAAAAAGCAAGAGCCAGCCTTGGATGTTAGGACGTGTGCCACACGGTTTCTGGGACCTTGCCGAAAACCGTTTGGCCTACATGCATTGGCTCGGAGAGCAGCTCGGCTATGAGAAGCCCGATGATTGGTATGGGATTCAGCAGAAGCATTTCAAACAGAATTATGGCGGCGGCTTGTTGGCATCCCACTACAGTGACTCGCCACAGAATGCGGTCCGCGAGTTCATGCCAAGACGCAAGTGGCATTCGTGGTTGTTTTCTCGCGCTGCGAACGGGTATTGGCAAAAACCCGAAAATCGCCGTGAGTTCATGTTGTGGCTTGAAAAGCAACTGGGAATTCAGCGCAAGGAAGACTGGTATCGCGTGACCAAGAATGACTTTACTCGTCACGGCGGTTTAGGGCTGCTGAACAATTAC
The DNA here is from genome assembly GCF_039541335.1 of Novipirellula rosea. Lineage (NCBI taxonomy): Bacteria > Pseudomonadati > Planctomycetota > Planctomycetia > Pirellulales > Pirellulaceae > Novipirellula > Novipirellula rosea. Next base: position 10,674 of record NZ_BAABGA010000102.1, read on the forward strand.
TATGGTTGTAGCGTCGCGGCGGCGCTACATGAATTCAAGCCGCTGATGCAATTGGATGAATGGCGATTCGAGACCGTACCCCAAGGGTTTTGGAACTCCGCTGAAAACCGTAGTCGCTACATGGATTGGCTAGGTTTTAAACTCAAAATTCGCACGCCCGAGTTATGGTATGGCGTCACGGTGCACGATATCCGAGAAAATTACGGGTCTACGCTGTTGACCATGTGCGGTGGGTCAATCTATCGCATGGTCAGCGAGTACTTGCCAAATTTTCAGTGGAAACCGTGGCTGTTTCACTACACACCAAGCGGTTTTTGGGAAGACGACAAGAATCGAAAAGAGTATCTGCAGTGGCTCGGCAAGGAACTGGGATATCGCACTCCCAAAGACTGGTATCAGTTACGTGAGCATCACTTTCTGCGGTCGGGCGGCAGTTGGTTGTTTGCCAAGTACTACGGTTACTCGCCGCTGCGAGCTGCGACCGAGCGATACCCGAAATTCAAATGGAATCCGGATCGTTTCCGCTCGGCGAGTAAAGCTCGCACGGCCGAGAAATCTCGCCGCAATTCAGTGGCGGGCTGTGTCGCTTGAGCGATTGAGAACAGCCGCTGCTATTCCCGCCCGCTCGTCCAATCCTGCTATTCCCGCACGTCCCGCGTTACTGGCTCGACAGATCGAGAGAGCCACCGCATGTCGCCGCGGATTGAGCCGATTGTGCATAACTTCGATTGGCTTGTTTGGCACCGTCACTGCGGCGGATTTGTTCTTCGATCGCGCCTCGATTTTTCGTCAACTGTTGCTCGCAATCACTTTCGATTTGCATCAGATCCAGCAGCATTGTTTCGGTTTCTTCGTGTTGCGCTCGGCATTCGCTCCGCATTTCCCCGGACGCCCATTGCCGCGTTTCAGGATCGTCCCCGATCGCGGCATGTAGTCGTTTCGAAAGTTCACTGAGGGTGCTCAGCGGTTGTTGTTTCTGCGACAACAGCTGCATCAGTTCGTTCATGCGGCCGGATTGCACCGCCGCTAATTGAGCGTGCCCAAGTTCGAGCAATGCGACCGCTGCGGCGTGACGTTGTTGGACTAGGCTGGCAAGTTCATCACTGTTCATCGTATCGACGCTTGGGTTCAATGGATGGGGGTAATGGATCAAATTCGAGAATCACGCAGACCGGGTCGTACCGCAGACCGGGTCGTACCGCAGTTGGGCTCTAGACGCCACCGCCGGGATCACGCATGCCTGCGGTCATCCAAGCGATCATCTTTTCCCAGCCCGTGCGGTCGTAGCGGGTGGTTCGTTTAAACTCGTCGTCCAATTTTGGCGGAATCTGTTTCAGCACCACGCTCGCTTGCCGGATCAGCAGGTCGGCTTCGCGTCGTCGTCCCAGTTCGCGGACGCAGCGTGCTTGGCCAAGAATCGCCTCCAGAGCAGGCGGTTGGTTCATGTATCGCAGCGAAACGGTTCGGTACGCGGTAGCCGCTTCTTCGAGTTGCCCCATTTCTTTGAGCGTATCGGCTTCGGCCATCATGCAATTTCGCAGCAAGGCTTGCGCATCGTTGGTCAATTTCTGTTCTTCTTCGCGGCGCAAAATCCGTTCTTTCAAATCGCGGAACCCGGCCAACGCCGCATTCAATTCGGATTCGACCTTGGTTCGCATGGCGCGACGAGCCGCATCGAGAATGTCGGTCGATTGTGCTTCGAGTCGTGGCCACTGGGCCGCCAAAATATGCGAGCGTGCTGCCAGATAGGCGGCGCTGTCGGCACGCGGTGCGGGCTGATAACGCAACACGGCTTCATCCAATCGGCGAATTGCGGCGTCAAGAATCGGTTGGTTTTCTTGCAGCAATTTCGCTCGCTCGGGTGGATCGGCGTGTTCTGCGAGCAGGTGATTCTTGTAGCTTTTTTGATAAAGAATTTCGGCCAGGGTGAACAGCGAATCTCGCCACGCGGGACTTTGCGGTGTCAATTCACCATCTTGCAGATTGTCGATCAGGTAGGCACGTGCTTTTTCAATATCGCCAGTTTCCGAATACGCCAGCGCCATCAACAGTCGTGCATCGTAGCGAAGCGGGTCGCGTGGGTACTCGATGATCACCGTTTCCAAAGCTTCGATCGCAGCGACAGGCTCGCTCTCGGCCAACAACGCACGTCCCATCGCGATCAATCCACGGGGTTGGCGTTGTCGTTCCTCGTAGCGAAGGTAGGATCGCAGCAAGCGAATGCTCCGTTCAAAATGACGGCCTTGCTGATACGAATCGATTGCCGCCCACTGGGTTTTGATGTAACGGGTTGTGTCGAAGTCAAGCTCGGCGGCTTGGGTAAACGCATCGCCGGCTTGGCGAAAGCGTCGGCGCGCCAGTGAAGCGGCTGCGGACGAGACCTCGCCGTTTAGCTGGGTGCCTGCACGCAGCGTGCTGGCCGCCCACTCGCGAAAGGCAATGCCTTCCTGCATCAATGCCGCCGAACGCGTGAAAATCGGCGGCAAGCTGCGGGCCACATCAATCGTTTCTTGATAAGCAGATTGATCACGCAGTTTTTCAAGTGCGGCGATCAATCGGCGTCGAAATTCGACCAGCGAAACCATCGTCGGGTCAAAACCACGCAGATCACCCATCTCACGCATCATGTAACGAATCGTTTGGACTAGTTCGACACCAAGTCCGAGTGCCGCGAGCTGCTCGATCTCTTCGAGTCCGCTGATGATCGCAGCGCCACCAAATGGTCTCTGTTGGCGGGTGGCACTCCACTGCGATAGCGCTTGATTCGGCATGCCCTGGCATTGATAGGCTCGTCCCGCCCAGATCCTCGCCTCGGATGCGATCCGTGGCGAAGCTTCACGCTGCAGATCCAAAAGCGCCATCATGGTCGGGGCTAATGCGGCGATGACTTCTTCACGGCTATCCGATGGGTTGACCGGTTGTTTACCGTAACGCCCGATCGCTTTGCGGATTTGCACCACGCCTTTTGCTAATTTGAAACGATGTTGGAATCCGATATACGAGGCTTGTTTGGTGACATCGGCTGCGGCGATCGCTTGTCTTCCTCGCTCGATCGCCGCCTCGGCTTCGTCGTACCGTCCCAATCGCGTCAACGCATCCACTTGGATCAAGTTGGCTTCGAAACGCTGTTCCGGGCGGAGCGTTTTGTCGGCCAGGATCGCTTCGATCGTCTTGAGTGCGATCTCGGGTTTGGGTTCGCGGATGCGAAGCAGCGTTTCAGCCAAAAGCGGCAAGAGTTCCCGCCGCAGCGTCGGGTCCAATGTAATCAATTCTTCGAATAGGGCCGCTGCACGATCGAATTCGCCCAAAGAGAAATAGGATTCGGCAAGCAGTCGTTTGCCTTCGACCTCGCGGCCCACCGGCAAGCCCTTTTCTACGGCCGCTTTGAAATCGGGGATCGCGGCGATCAAGATTTCGCGGCGCTCACGGATTTCGTCGGTCCCGCGAGCCCTCACCACCTCGCCTGCACTGATCAGGAATTGACGCAGTTTTCGCCACTCGGCAAGCGGATCTTTGTTTTCGTCATCGCCGGTGGCCGCTTTTCCGCTGGTGTCGTCCTCGGGCAAGTCTTCCCCAAGATCTACCGATTGAGCAAGTCGGCCAGCAATGATGGCATTGCCAGCAATGTATTCACGTGAGGCGATTTTTAACGTTTCAATCGCATCGGGAGGACCGTTGCCGAACCAGATCGAGAAGACGGTGCCAAATCCCAAAACGGCGATCGCTGCAGCAAGCACCATCAGCGAAGTGGTGATCTTGTCACGACTCACCGTCGATTGGTTCGCATCGGTTGGATCTGCCTTTTTTTCAGCCACCTTTGACTCAGGACCGTTTGCTGGGTTGGGATGCGTGGGGGACGCGCTGCCGTTTCTCACCGGATTGTTTGAAAGGGTCTGCTAGAGATGGACCCTTTGACTCGTTGGGAATTAGCAGAAAACCGCCTGCGCGGTCAAGTTGTCCTCCCCCACACCTGCAAATCGCTTCGCGTCCGTATGGCTTCGCATCCTCGTTGTCTGACGTCCCCTTTTCTCTAGCGACCGAAGATGCTCGCTCCCGCTCGAATCGCGATCCGGCGAGGCACCACGGCAACCGAATCCATTTCGGCACATCGCAGCAAATCGGCTTCGTAGCCCGCTCGGACCAAATTTTTGCCCCCTCGTGATTGCGACAACCTGGCGGCCAACGCGGCAGCATGTGTCCGAGACGGTTCCCCCATGGCAGGGCCGAACCAGGATCGCCACATTTCGCTGGCGATCTGCGATTCGTCATTCAGTTCCAGCGTGGGCAGCTGATGTTGGTCGAATTGGGATTGAAAATGACTGACGATCGCTCCGGCGAACAATACGTCCTCGAGCGTCACGAAACCATCGGTCCCGGCACAGACCAAAGCAACGCTTGCATTTGGATCCAAGGATGCCGCGACAGCCCGTCGATTTAAAAAACTGCCCAACAAAACTTGTTTTGCTAGCGAAGCGGCTCCAATTGCCTTGGTGCCGTTGGTGGTGGTGACGACGAGATGGCGGCCGGCGACGCGGGGGGGCGAGTATTCGGCAGGTGAATTGCCGCAGTCAAAGCCTTCGATGGGCACACAGCTGCGTTCTCCGCACAGCAGCGGTCGCGGGGTGATGGCGTCGGCCATTTCGCGTGCGGTTTGGACATCACAGGTCGTCGTGATTTCTTTCGCACCATTGGCGATCGCTACGGTCATCACGGTCGTAGCACGCAGGATATCGATCACGACAGCGATATCGGTCGTTTCGTCGATCGGATTAGTGGAGGGAAGAAACGAGGTCGACAATCGCATTGAAAAAAAATTCCTAAAAATGATCCTGTTCGGGTTCGGCCCAGACGCGGGCTTCGTCCTCGAGCCAATCGACGTGAATCACGTTGGGGTTGCAACAGACCGGGCAATCTTCGACGTATTCTTGTCGGGTTCCGGAGGAAGGGTCCAGCGGAATGACAATTTCTTCGCCACAAGAATCGCAAACGTAAGAGGATTCGCTGTCCATTTTGACAATCCTGGCAGGTAAAAAGGGTGCCCGATGGTAAAAAGGCGGAACGTGTGCAAACGGCTTTGGGCGTTCTCGATGAAGTGCCGATGCTACCCTATAATCAAGCCGACGATGAGTATCCCCCGTTCTTTTCTTGAGTGCCATGCCCGGACCCGCAATCTCACGATCCGTTTCGTCCGGTAATAACGCGTCGGGCAGAAACGTCGATCCGACCGTGTTGCTCGCTCGGTTTGGTTTAACCCAATTTCGTCCCGGTCAACGTGATGTCGTTGACGCGGTCGCCCAGGGGCACGACGTGATGTGCGTGATGCCCACCGGGGGTGGTAAAAGTCTGTGTTATCAATTGCCAAGTTTAGGCCGCCCCGGGACGACGATTGTCGTGTCTCCGCTGATCGCGTTGATGAAGGACCAAGTGGATACGCTGAAGTCGCTGAACATCAATGCCAAACTGCTCAACAGCACGCTTAGCATGTCCGAGCAGGTTGATGTGATGCAGCAGATGTCACGAGGCGAGTTGGACTTGGTGTACGTGGCTCCGGAGCGACTTCGCAACACCCGTTTTCTCGAAGCGGTCGCGACCGCCGAGGTGACATTGTTGGCGGTCGATGAAGCCCACTGTGTCAGCGAGTGGGGGCACGATTTTCGTCCAGACTACTCGCGATTGGGACGATTCCGGGATCGTTATTTGGCGAATGTACAAACGATTGCATTGACAGCGACCGCGACGCCCGCGGTACGGCAAGACATCATCGATTTGTTGCGGCTACGCGAACCGAAAACGTTTGTCACCGGTTTTGCCCGCACCAACCTGCGATTCAGTGTGCAGCATTCCAAGGGAGACCGCGAGAAAGACGAGCAACTTGTCAAATACGTCAACCAATGTGAAGGCACGGGGATCATCTACGCGGCGACACGAAAACGTTGCGAGGAAATTGCGAGTTGGTTGCCAGAGAAAACACGACGTCCCATCGGAGCCTATCATGCGGGCTTGGAACCGATGCAGCGGCAACGCATCCAAGACGACTTTATGTCGGGAAAACTTTCCGCGATCGTGGCGACCAATGCGTTTGGAATGGGGATTGATAAATCCGACATCCGCTACGTGATCCATTACAACATGCCGGGCACGTTGGAAGCGTATTACCAAGAGGCGGGGCGTGCCGGGCGGGATGCAAAAGACAGCGATTGTTTGATGTTGTTTTCTTACAACGATCGCTATATCCAAGAATTTTTTATCGAAAACCGCTACCCTTCGCGTGAAACCGTATCGAAGGTTTACGAATTTTTGCTGTCTCGCGAAGAGGACCCGATCGAGTTAACGCTTGAGCAAGTTCGTGCGGCGATTGACGTCAAAGACGGCAGCGAAGCGATTGGCACCTCGCAAACCTTGTTGGCCAAGGCGGGAGTACTGAAGCGGCTGGACAGTTCGGCAAATAATGCGATTGTTCGCATCGATAGCAACGCGCCGACGATGCTGGATTTTCTGCCGCGAGAGGCAAAAATTCGCCGCCGCGTGATGATGGCCGTCGAAAAAGTGATTGGCAAACAACGCGGCGAAGATGTCTATGTGACCGTCAAACGATTGACCGAACTCGCCAACGTCGACCGCGACCAACTCGCCCGGACGCTTCGCGAATTACGGCGTTTGAAAGGGTTCGATTACGTGCCGCCATTCCGCGGACGTGCCGTTCATCTCGTCGAACGCGACATCCCCTTTGATTCACTCGAGATCGACTTCGAAGAACTCGAACGACGTCGTCAAGCCGAGCACGCAAAGCTGGATGCTGTGATCGGATTTGCGCGTAGCAATGGTTGTCGCCAACGTGTGATCTTGGATTACTTTGGCGATCCCGAAAGCAAGAATTGTGGCAATTGCGACCGCTGTAATCCCGAGGGACGGCGGGCCAACGCGGCGGTGGATCCGGCGGAGGTTGCCAAAGCATTTGCTGGGGTCGATCGCGATGGATTTGTGCGAGGCGTGCGTGTGGTGCTCAGTGGTGTGTTCCGCATGCATGCACGGTTTGGCAAAAATCTAGTGGCCCAGATGTTGTGTGGTTCGAAGAACAAGAAGTTGCAACAGTGGAAACTGCACCGGCTTAGTACATACGGTTTGTTGTCGCTGTTAAAACAGTCCGAAGTGGTGGCGGTGATGGATGCGTTAATCGAACGCGGGCTGCTCGTTCAACGCGAAGTCGATGACCGCCGTCCCACCGTCGATCTGAGCGACTATGGCAGTTTGGTGATGCACGCCAAAGAACCGATCAATGACACGTTGGGGATCAAGTTTCCGCTGGTCAAACGGTTGTCGGCAGCAGCGAAAAATCTCGAAGCCGCCGATGTTCATGAAAAATCGAGCCCCACTCTGGACGATCCCGAAACGTCCGAGGATGCCGCACCGCCATCGGCATCGGACGAATTGAAGTCCGAATTAAAGGATCGGCTGAAACGGTGGCGTCAAAAATCCTCCGCCGCGCTCGCGATTCCGGCTTATCGCATTCTGAGCAACGCGACGATTGACCGCATCCTCGATTCGATTCCTGGATCGACCAGCGAGCTCGAGAAGATTTCCGGAGTGGGGCCCGCGACGATTGAACAATTTGGTTACGACATCATCCAGTTGATCGAGTCGGTAGTCGCTGAGCATGCTTGTGCCACGCAGCCCACCCCGGATCCGTCGCCAGCCATCACACCGGCCAACATGCCCGCCATCACGCGGGCATCGGAATGGATCGAGCAGGATGCCGCGGACGACGACGAGGCCGAGCATCGGCAGCGAAATCACGAGGAGGACCCGATCGATTCGCAAAGCGATCGATTGGACAACCCGGTTGTGAGTAGCCCGGTTGTGAGTAGCCCAATTGCTAGCAGTGATCCGAACCTTCGTGACAAGGATGGCAGCGAGAACGTTGGTCCTAAGGAAACGAGTCACAAAGAGAAAAACGTCGATTTCGATGCTTCGTGTTTTCAAACCGAGCTTTTTGAATCCGAAAACGCGGACGTGGGGCGTGGGGACACTCCGCAGCACCGCCCCCCTGAGATTTTGGAGCTCGATTCGGTCGGCCCGCTCGGCACAGATCCGGCTTTGACCACCCCCGCCGCCGACGAAGCCGCAGACGCTTATTGGACTTGGCGGCTGTTCCGCGACGGGTACACCGTGTCTCAAGTGGCGTTAATTCGCCGTTGTCCCGCAGCAACTCTGGCTCGCCAGTTGGAAATTGCAGCTGCGGTAGGGCATCCCATTGACTCCGGTTGGCTGGAGGCGGCGCGTGCGGTGAAGTCTTAGCGGGCGAGCAAGCCCGCGCCCCGAGCAAGCCCAAGCCGAGCAGGCCCAAGCCGAGCGAAACCTGGTCTGCGGATGCTTCTGCCCCCCCCGCGACAACGATTTGAGCAATCCTCTCGGCGTGACGCGCAATTTACTGGCAGACTTGACGTCCACGGGAAACTACAGCGAAGCGCGAGCTTTGCAATTTTGGTCGGTTAGTCATCCAGCGTTACAGTCGATACAATCGGGCCGGACTACCTGCGATGCGACGAACCTTGGGGTAAGAAACGATTGCCCAATTGGCTTCTTGAGCAAGCATTTACAGTAAAAGGGTGTGTCGGGCTGAAACAATCGGCATGCAACGTGCACCCCAGTCAAATGGGGCTGCAGGTATGACAATTTTAACAACAAAAAACGCTCGTTAGCACGGGGGTTGGCGTGATCGCCAAGCCAATGCGGGATGACGAGTGAGCAAGAGAATAAACCTCCGGGTGAAGGCTGACAAAGGAAACCGATGGATAAAAGGTCCGACGAGAAAGATTCGGAAAAGGGTGGCAGCGGCGCGAACAAGCGTGGCAACAACACGTTTCTGATCGCGTTGGTGGTCGCAGGATTGATCGCCATGCTGTTCATGAATCGTGGTGCGAACATTGCCGAGGTGTCCACCAGCTTCTTCCTTGATGAACTCGCTAAAAACAACGTCGAAGCGGTCCAGATCGGGGATCAGCGAGTCTATGGAACGTTCAAGGTTCGCCCCGAAGCCCCGCCGGTGATCGAGGATGGCAAGCTAAAGCCGCAGGTCGATGACGAGGGTAAACCGGTCCGGTTGGCCAAAGAGTTCGTTTTCCGCCAGTCCAACGATGCGGGGGCGACGGTTCGATTGCAGGAGCGATTGGAGGCGGCCGATGTCGATTTTCGCGTTTTACCCCCTGATAATTCGCAGCAGATCATCAGCATCATCGCGTTTATCATTTTGCCATTGGGAATCGTTTTCTTTCTGTTCATGATGCTCCGCCGCACGCGAAGCGACATGATGGGAGGCGGTTTTTTGTCAGGATTCAGCAAGAGTCCAGCAAAGTTGTTCGAAGCATCCGACAAAATGATCACCTTCAACGAGGTGGCTGGACTCGAAGGAGTCAAGGCGGATCTGCAGGAGATCGTCGAATACCTCAAAACGCCTGAAAAGTTTCAGCGACTCGGCGGATTTGTCCCCAAGGGCGTGCTGTTAAACGGACCTCCTGGTACCGGTAAAACCCTGTTGGCTCGCGCCGTGGCAGGCGAAGCGGGGGTGCCGTTCTTTTCGGTTAACGGTAGTGAATTCATTCAAATGTTCGTGGGTGTCGGCGCCAGTCGCGTTCGCGATCTGTTCCGCACCGCCAAAGAAAACAGTCCTTCGATCATTTTCATCGACGAAATCGATGCGGTTGGACGACAACGTGGCGCCGGCGTGGGCGGAGGTCATGATGAACGCGAGCAGACGCTGAACCAGATTCTCGGCGAAATGGACGGCTTTACGCAAAGCCAGACGGTGATTGTGATCGCCGCCACCAACCGTCCCGACGTTCTCGACCCGGCCCTGCTGCGTCCTGGACGTTTTGACCGTCACGTCACCGTGGGGCGTCCCACGATGAAGGGACGTGAGGAGATTTTTAAGGTTCATGTTCGCGATGTGCCGCTCGGGGACGATGTCGACCTCAAGCGACTCGCCGCAGGAACGGTTGGTTTGACCGGTGCCGACATTCGGAACATGGTCAACGAAGCGGCGTTGTGGGCAGCTCGGCAAGATAAAAAACTTGTCGAAATGAATGACTTTGATTTCGCTCGCGACAAAATCCTGATGGGGGCCAAACGCGAAGAGGTCTTGCAAGAGAGCGAGAAGGAAAAGACCGCCTATCACGAGGCCGGGCACACGTTGACCGCATGGCATCTCGATGGAGCCCACGTGGTTCACAAGGTCACGATCATTCCACGTGGTCGCGCCCTCGGTGTGACACAGTACGTGCCCAGCGAAGATCGTTTAAGTATCAGCAAACGAGAGCTCGAACATCAATTGATCGTGTTGTTGGGCGGCCGTGCGGCCGAGAAAATTGTTTACAACGAAACCTGTGTTGGGGCCGAAAACGATCTCGAACGCGCCACCAGTATCGCGCGGCGAATGGTCACCCACTGGGGCATGAGTCCCAAGGTGGGGCCGGTCAGCTACAAGACCAGCGACGAAGATCCGTTCTTGGGCCGTGAAATTCACCAATCACGCCAATTCAGCGAGCATACGCAAGAATTGATCGACGAAGAGGTCGCAAGGATCCTGTTGGAAGCCGACCAGAAAGCCGAGCAGTTGCTGCGTGAACATCGCGGTGAACTCGAGACGATCACGCGTTCGTTGCTGGAGCACGAAGAGCTTGGCGAAGCAGAATTGACCGATCTGATCGGGGTCTCGATTCAAGTTCGCAATCGCAAGAAAGGTGATCCGCCACCGGTCGAGCAAACGCTTGCTCCGGAAAGTGGTGCTGACCATAGCCCCGGTTCGGCCGTCGGAGGTCATTCCAATTCGTCACCGCAAGAGAGTTAGCGGATGGCGTCTTAATGGCCAAAAAGAAACGCGGAAAACAACGCACTGACTTTCGTAAAAAGTATCAGGGGCGAGTTCGCCAAGGCGACGTGACGCGAACCTTCCAGCAAGGCGATGTGGAAAAGCTTGCGGATGTGGTGCATGGGGAACGCGTCAGCGGCAAAGGCGAGCTGACGCGAAAGCGGACCGTCAACAATCCGACGATCGAGCAGGACGCGGACGGCGTAACCTCGTCGCCGGATCAATCGCTGATCAAAGGACGTGTAATCAGCGTTCATGGGTTGCGCAGCAAAGTGCTCGGCGAAGACGGCGTGTTCTATGAATGCGCGATCCGCCAAGTGCTGAAATCGCTCAGTATCGAACAACGCGGGGTGATCGTCGCGGGCGACCGTGTCTTTTTTCGCGCCGAATCTCCCTCCGATGGCATGATCGAAAGCATCGATCCCCGCAGCGGCGTGATTAGCCGGACCAGCCGGGGGCGACAGCATGTGATCGCAGCGAACGTCGATTATCTGCTGATCATCACCAGCGCGGCACAACCGGGATTGAAACCGGCACTGATCGATCGGTTTTTGTTGACCGCCGAACATTGTGGGGTCGAGCCCGTGATCGTGATCAACAAATTAGATTTGATCGATCCGGTTCCCTTGCAGCCGATGGTGGGGGTGTTTGCAGCGATGGGCTATCGCGTGCTCATCACGTCGGCCGAAGATGGCACCAATGTCGGCTATTTGAGGGCGTTGTTGGCAGGCAAACAGACGGCGCTCGCAGGCCAAAGCGGGGTCGGAAAAAGCAGTCTGCTCAACGCGATTGAGCCTGGACTTGGGTTGGCGGTCTCAGCCGTCAGCCAGGATAACGAAAAGGGACGCCACACCACGACGGCCACAACGTTGATCCCCTTGGAAGGGGGCGGCGCTGTGTTTGATACCCCTGGAATTCGTCAATTTCAGCTATGGGACATTGGATCGAGCGAGGTTTCAGCGTTAATGCCCGATCTGAGGCCCTACGTGAGCGGCTGTCGCTATCCAAATTGCTTGCATCTAAGCGAAGATGGGTGTGCGGTCAAAGACGCGGTGGCGGATTCTCGCATCGATGCTCGGCGTTACGATTCGTACTGCCACCTGATCGAGGAATTGCTTGGCGAAGAAGCAACGTTTCGTTGACCGACTTGGCAGCGCCGACTAGACTAGAAAGCGTTGCGAAAGCAGACAAAAACACGCAAAAGTCATCGAGTCGAGCTGATGGAGACAGCTTGATCGCAGACACCTTTTCTCTCTCATTCTGCGTTGCATCAACCGTTGTTTGATGCCTTTGGACGCATCCGCGTTGGTGATCTTTTTATGGCTGACGAATCAATTCGAACGGATGCATCGACCATTCGTCGTGGCAAGGACGACGATTTGAGTGCCGGAGATGCTCCGCCCGAATCGAGTTTGATCAAGTCGGCGGAGATCCAGGAAATTGCCGAAGCGAGAACGGTCATTCGCGGATCCTCTCGCGCTCACGCCGATGAATCGGCCTGGAACAAGCTTGATCGCACGCCTGCCTCGGTCGCCAACGTCTTGCTTGGCAAGCGGTTGAACCATTTTCTGTTGGAAGATTTTATCGGCGGTGGCGGGATGGGGGCGGTGTTCCGCGCCCACGACGAGCAATTGGATCGGACCGTTGCGATCAAGGTGATTCCGTTCGTAGGCGATGATCCTGATCTTAAGCGTCGTTTTCGTAACGAGGCGCAAAGTGCAGCGAAGTTGGATCATCCACGAATCGCCAAAGTGTTCGATGTCGGCACGTACGATGATTGGCACTACATTGTTTTCGAGTACATCCAAGGAACGAATATTCGTGACTTGGTTCATCGCGAAGGCGTGATGTCGGCCGACCAAGCGGTCTTTTATACCTGCCAACTTGCCGACGCGATCCAACATGCCTCGGATCGCGGTATCGTGCATCGCGACATCAAACCATCGAATGTGTTGATCGGCGATGGGCAAACGATCAAGCTTGTCGATATGGGGCTGGCACGCTCTGACAATTTTGAATTGAGCGAAGACATGACCGCCAGCGGAGTGACGCTGGGGACATTCGATTACATTTCGCCCGAACAAGCCAACGACCCGCGAGATGCGGACTTGCGAAGCGATATTTATTCGCTGGGTTGCACGCTGTATTTCATGCTGACGGGGCAACCGCCCTATCCCGGCGGCACGATGCTGCAAAAGCTGATCAACCATGGCAAAACGCCGCCTCCGGATGTCCGTCAGTTGCGAAGCGAAGTCAGTGGTGATTTGGCGGCAGTCTTACAAAAAATGTTGGCCAAACGGCCCGAAGACCGCTATCAGACCGCGATGGATTTGATTGCCGATCTGCAAGAGGTGGCTCGCCGCGAAGGCTATGAACGCGTGCAAACCTTGGGACCGGTCACGGTCAACAACAGCGGTCCATTGATTCAATTGATCGAGCAACATGCACCGTGGTTGGTGGCGTTTGCGTTGTTGATGATCACCGCGGCATGGTTGTACGTGGCATCGGATCTTGCGCGAGACGATTTTGCGATCGTGGTGCCGCAGCGTAATAGCGTGGTCAATTTGTCGGTGCAACGTTTGCCCGATGTCTCGCCCGAAAACAGGGCGTTAAGTCCAGAAACTGCAAACGGTCGGCCGGGGGCCGCCGTCAATGGGAGTGCCGAGAGCGTGCCACCATCGACAAAAGGTGCTGCCACGACAACGCCGAGTGGTTCCAGTCGCGACCCCAGTGCTGCGGCGGTTGCATCAGAGCGTTCACCCTCGGATCCGCCTCGCATGCGTGATTTACCGGTCCCCGAAGAACTTGGCGGACCTGCGGCATCGAGCCCGACCATGAACGAAACGCTCGATCCGACGACAACGGCTGCTGCGGGCGATCGCCCTGCCAGCGAGCGTCCCTCTGCCGAACGTCCGCTTTCAAATCCAACAGCCAATCCAACCGAGTCGACTGCTGCGACAGGGATCTCGGTGCCCAGCACAGCCAATCCGCGAGCGATTCGCGTCAGTTTGTCGATCTCGGGTTTAGTCTCGGACGAGTATGACGCGGAAGACTATGCGTACGTCTCTTCGTTAACGCAAGCGATTGAGTTATCGAGCGAACTTGGCGTCGATCGGATTGAAATTGCCGAACCGATGATCCGCAGTGCTCCGATCAAAATTGATCGTGATGGTTTGGTGATCAGTTCGAGTGTCGGCGGCAGCATCGTGGTGTTTGATTCGTCCGATTTGCCTTCGATTCATCCTGTGGAACTGTTCGATATCGGATCCAACCGAATCGACTTAGAAGACTTGCATCTGGTGTGGTCGGTCCCGGTTTCGTCGATGGGGGGTGGATGTTTGTTATCGCTGCAAGACAATCGACTTGTTCGTCTGACCGATTGCAGCTTGACGATCAAAAATCCGGTACGTCATCCCGATGTCTATGCGATTGACGTGACCACCCATACCGATGAGGTCCGTTTTCAAACGATGGGCCGCACCCCTTTGCTCGCTGACTCACCGCAGTCCACGGGAACGGGGTTTGAAAATGAGGACACCTCGTCCGCTGCGGTCTCCGGCACGGTGACGTCGGGACCTTTGCCACTCGTATCGATCGAGATGTACAACGTCTGTATCCGTGGCGAGATGACGATGTTGCATATGGATGTAGCAGCGGAACTGCAGATGCGTTGGGAAAACGGTCTGCTGGCGGTCACCGGACGGATGATTGATACGGCCGGTGCGGTCCGTCAACCACCGCCATCGGCACGTCCGATTCAGTTATTGTTGGACCAAGTCATCGCGATGGCCCCGCGTGGTTTGGTGCGAATGCGGTTAACGGCGACCGGCCCCTACCCATTGCCGGTCGACCGTGACGCCCGCAACTGCGTGTTCATCGTCAATCCGGACATTGCGGCCGTCGAAGTCTCGGGACTCGATCCCCTTGAAAACGATCCCTCGCTGTTGATCCTGCGTGGGGAAGCGAACGCCTACGACACTCAGCCCGATCTGTCGGATCCGATGTTGCGATTGGTCGATTCGCAAGGAAACCAAGAGGTGGTGCGAATGGTCGATTTGAAAACAGAATCGCCACAGTGGGCGGAGGAACGTTCCCCAAGATGGGCGGTGGATTGGGCTTCAGGAAACTTAAAAACGCAGCCTGCCAGCAGCCTAATGCCGGGCGATTTTCGCCAATATGGCTCCGTTATTAGTGGTTTTGACGAGCGGTCTTTGACGATTATGACCCCTGCAGATCTAGTCGAATTAGACGAAGAAAATTGAGTTTGATTTGACTTTTGGTCCGATCTAGGACTTAATAGTGCATTGTGAGGCCGTATCAGCGGTCCCACTTCCTGCCTCGCTCCAAGCTAGAGCCTACCTTTAATATCCAATTCGCGGAGAAAATGAATGAAACGTTTGGCAATCTGTCTCGGTTTTTTGTGCTTACTCATGACGCCAGCCATGGCAATCAGCGAATTTGGAAAGCAGTGGAAGAGCGAGTACCTGGGCGAAGATGCCGATAAGGATTTCGTCAAGCTTGGCAAAAAAGCCAACTGTTACGTTTGCCACGTGAAGGGGGAAAAGAAAGAAGAAGCCCGCAACGAATACGGTAAAGCGGTCCACGAATACTTGAAGGCCGAGGATTTCCCCAAGGAATACATCAAAGATCATCCAGAAGAAGCCAAGAAGAAAATCATCGAAGGTTTCAAAAAGGCTGCCGATCACAAGAGCAAGGATGGCAAGAAGTTTGGCGAGAAAATCGAGAACAACGAACTTCCCGCGACCGACGCCGGTCTCTAATCACGCTCCACCCTGCTCGCTGATCCTAATGGCGAGTTCTGTTTGAGTTTTTTCGCTTGCCGACCGTTTGAGTTGGCAAGCGTTTTTTTTTTAGCTTCCTCACGATCACAGTAAAGCACACCATGAATTGGATGATTAAACCGCTCGCGTCGATGTCACTCAGCCTGATGTTGGTCAGTCTCGCCACCGCAAACGACTCGGCTGTAGCGGACGACTCGGCTCCGCACAGCGAGGCAGGGTTTGTCTCGCTGTTCGACGGCGAGTCGTTTGACGGATGGAAAAAGGCCGAAGAGAATCCCGAGTCCTGGGTGATCGAAGATGGCCAACTTGTTTGCAAGGGCGAGCGTTGTCATCTGTTTTATGTCGGTGACCAAGCTCCGTTTAAAAACTTTCATTTCAAAGCCGAAGTCATGACCACGCCCGGCAGCAACGCTGGGATTTACTTCCACACCAAATACCAACCCAAGGGCTGGCCCAAATACGGTTACGAGTGTCAGGTCAACGTGTCCCACCATGACCCCAAAAAGACAAGCAGTTTGTACTCGGTCGACGACGTCGCCGATCCCGGTGTGAAGGACAATCAGTGGTACACGCAAGAGATCATCGTCAAGGGTCGGCACATCGAGTTGAAGGTCAATGGCCGGACGCTCGTGGATTACACCGAACCCGAGGGCAAAGAATCCTTCTCGGGTGATTTTGAGCGTCGTTTAAATGATGCGGGCACCTTTGCCCTGCAAGCTCATGATCCCAAAAGTGTGGTCTATTTCCGCAACTTGCGGGTCAAGAAACTCGCCGACTAAGCGTCGTCGGTAGGCTACAAGTTGCTGCTGTCGAAGACTTCTTTGTCCGCTCGCGAGCCGATCGCGTGGCGGACTTTGTCATCCAGACTGTCGGTCAGAAATTTCACCGATCCGTCGCAGAACAGAGTCACGACGCCACCCACATGAAAACTGCCCGCGGAAATCTCGAGTTCCTGTTTGGGGGCGATGTCGAGGTTCAGTGGATGGTACAGCGACATCAATGCCTCCGAGAAATCTGATCCGTTCGCTTTCCCTTTGCGACGGTCGAACTCGGGATGGTAGACCGCAAAGTGGCTACAGATATCGCACTTCGGTTCGTCAATAAAGCGGGTTTCGGCGCACAGTACCGTGTTGCTCAACCCATCTAAAATCGCGGCAAACGTGATCGGGCCCGGCCAAGGCAATTTGGCCGGAACGTTGGGCGGGTCGAGAGGATGGCGTTCGAATTGACCGATTCGCAACACCCCGTTGCCTCGTTCCATTCCCAATAACGACGAGTTCGAATAGCTGTCTCGCAGCACGTCGGATCCGGAATTTCCCAGATAGCTATTCATCGCTCGGGCCACATCGCTGCCATCAATCGCCAAGCCGTTACTGTCAAACAGAAACGTCGGGCCGGGTTCGGTGGGGCAGCGGTACATCGGTACCAACGTCGTGGCGAGGGTGACCAGTTGTTTGCGATCCTCGAACGTCACCGCGCCATTACGCATCGGAGGCACCATTTCCCACAATGCATTTTGCTCGGCGAATGGCAAAATATCAGTGGTCCAACTGTAACCGTGACCGCCTTTGGCACCCCACGGCAACGACCTGTAAGCCGATTCATAATTGTGGCACGCCAATCCAATCTGTTTCAAGTTGTTCTGGCACTGCATTCGCCTTGCCGCTTCACGAGCCGCCTGGACCGCAGGCAACAACAATGCCACCAAGATCCCGATGATCGCAATCACCACCAGCAGTTCGATTAGCGTGAAACCGGTGGACGCAATCGACCCTGATCGCATCGATCTGTGTTTCTGCGGCGGTGGGGTGCGATTGGCTAACATTGCAAAAATGGCAGGCAGAATGATTCGGCGGTTCTTAGGGGGGGATGCGGCTCAGCTTGTAGTTTAACCAGATCCGTTGATTTTGGAGCCTAGCGAAACTTTTTTCGCGTCTCGGCAGTGACGCCCACCGAGATTAGAACGCGTGATTGGCCCCCAAAGTCCCCTCCTTTTTTTACGAGTTGCCGCGGCGAGCGAGGGGGAGCTACGGGGTCAGGGGTCGCGTCGGAGGTCCCCGCTGCTACGTCCCAGTTTTGCCGCAAAATACTTTTGCCAAGCCAGCTTGTCATAGCCAAAATCGACGTCGGGTTCGATCATTTTCAGCAGCGTCAACACCGGAGGATTTTCAAGATAACGGGTCACCACCTTGGGTTTTCCTCCCATCGCCAACCCGCCGCCTCCGCCGCTGCTCGAACCAACCTGCATCCCGGGGCCGGCGGGTCCCGTTTCGGTGTGCTTGGTGACCAAAGCATTGATATAGGTTTGTGCCAATTCAGGTTTGGGGAAATAGCTGAGCGCTCGCGCGGCCCGCAAAACATCGCCGTTGTCCGAGCTTCCCAGCATATTGACGTAGGTCGCGACCGCCGAACCGCTGCCGTATTGCTCGAGTTCCTCCATGGCGGCCTCGCGGATCACGTGGTCCGATTCCTGCACTCCCACCCGGACCAACGCTTCGACCGAGACCGAATTGTGGAAACGACCGAGGATTTCGACCCACAGCCGTTTCAGCCGTTGGTTGTGATTGCCCTGCAACAATTGTTTGGCGATCGCCGAAGCGGCCAAGGGATCGTCGATTGCTTTGAGCGTCGCGATGGCTTCGTCCCCCTTGCTGCCGCCACGCACCGCGACGCGAATCAGCCGGTCGACCTCTTTGATCCACTTTTTGGAGTCGACATTTGTTGCGTCCTGGATTTCTTCGATCGCGGCCGCCTCAGGCAACATCCACTTTCCCGCTACCGAGATCATGCCCCGCGATCGCTGCAGATCGCTGTAGCGAATCCACTTCCCATCCTCGTTTTTTACATAATCCAACGCCGCGCGCGCCTTGCTATGCTCGGGATCAAAGCGAATCGCCAATTGCATGTGAAATCGTTTGTAGGCGTCGGTGTTGTCTTTGATATTTGTGGCACACCAAATCGCTAGCTCATATTGTAAATTGGGGTCTTCGCCCGCGATCGCCACATTACGCAGGTATTCCTCCAGTTTGTCGGACGAAACCACACGTCGAACGCGGCTTTGGGGAATTGCGACGCTGATCTCGTCATCGACCGCGACGATGTCCATTTTCTTGTCATCCAGCCGCCGGACTTTGCCACTGACGTGCCCCCCGCCAGATATTTCGACCGTGTCGCCGCGAAGGGACGCTGGTTCCGTCAGCAGGCTCAGGGCTGCGAGGGTCGCCACAGCAAGGCTCAGACGCTGCCGGGAGCCCTGAGAGCTCGAATCTCGCTTTGTTCGCCGAATGAGTGCATGCATGGGAAATTCGGGTGTCAGAGGAGGATTTAATGTCGCCCGACGTCTCCGACGCTGGCAAGAACAACCACGCCGATGTCGGAGGCATCCAGAGTCATCCGGTGACATGGGGGCGACATCCGGCGACATGGGGCCGATGCCCCATTCTACACGCAGGAAAGCGTGTTGAGACGGGGCAATTTGTGAAGGTTCCTCCGGTTAGCGAAGCCTCGACCTCCCCAGCGGCCGAGGTGGGCCACCACGAATCCGCAGAATCGTTCAATTCTGAACTCACAAACGCCGACAATCATACTTGACTAAGTAGATCATGTTTGTAGTATTTGGAAAACCAAGTCCTCAAAAGCTGACTGAAAGAACGATGTCTGCAGCCCATGCCCATTCGCTGGACACCAAGTCGAGCTCGCAAATGACCCAACCCAAAGCAACCGATTCGAGTCCGCTACAGCTTTATTCGCTCGACTCGGGGGAGCCTCGTGGTGCCTTGGCCGCCGATCCGCCGCTGGAGCCCACCGATGAATTTTTGGCGGAGTTACAGCGCGACAGCGATTCGTTGGAAACCGCGACACCTCAAGAGATTTTGAAGTGGGCGGTCGACCGCTTTGCGCCGCATTTCACGATGGCGACGGCGTTTGGTCCCGAGGGAATGACGATCATTCACATGTTGGCCGAGATTGCTCCGGAAACGCCGATCTTTAATCTGGAGACCGGATACCAATTTGCCGAAACACTCGAGCTGCGTGAAACGGTCAAGAAACGCTATGGCATCGAAGTCGAGTACAAGTATCCCAAGACGACGGTCCAAGAGTACGAAGCGGCCAATGGCGGCCCGGTCTACAAGACCGACCCGAACCGCTGCTGCTTTGATCGAAAATTAAGCGTGTTGCATGAAGCCGCCAAAGGCTGGCATGCCTGGGCCAGCGCGATTCGTCGTGACCAGAGCCCCGATCGTGCCAAGGCTCCGATTGTCGGCTGGGATCGTAAGTTCCAGTTGGTGAAGATCAGCCCGCTGGCGAATTGGACCAAGAAAGAGGTGTGGTCGTTGATCACATCGGAAAACATTCCTTACAACCCGCTTCATGACCAAGGGTTTCCGAGTGTCGGATGTCAGCCTTGCACCCGAGCGGTGTTGGCTGGCGAAGACGAGCGAGCGGGACGTTGGTCGGGTTTTCAGAAAACCGAATGTGGTTTGCATTCGTCGTAATCGGAGACCGGAGTTATGGTTATTTCAGCACGCGTCCATTACGCCTGTCTCGCCATGCTCGAGCTCGCGATGCGAGCCGAGGATACGGCACCGGTGGCAGTCCGCGAGATCACGGACCAGCATAACATTCCTGGTCCCTTTCTCGTTCAAATCCTGCGGACCTTGCGAACGGCCGGTTGGGTGCAAAGCGTGCGTGGCAGCCAAGGGGGATACCGCTTGGCGATTGATCCAAAGCAGATCACTCTGCTTGATGTCGCTGAGGCGATGGGGTGTCAAGAAGGCCACACCTGCGGCGCAGAACAGGCCACCGAGACGGACGAGGCGCTGCAACGCGTTTGGGACAAAGCGAGCGAGGCGTCCCGGGAAATGCTCAGCAGTGTTCGCTTGAGCGATCTGGTCGAGCAGTGTCGTCACGGCGAAGCGACGATGTTCTACATCTAAGCCGCTCAGTTGCAGCGAGTAAAACGTTCGAATTAGACCGGGCGGGCCCCGCGCCGCCCCGCTAGAAACTCTACCCGGTGCTACTCGATCGGCAGCGCCGTATCGGACTCCGGCGCCGCGTCCTCTTCGTCATTCCCGTCATGATGGTCGTCGCGGAAATAGGTTCGCATCGAATGGGGCAACGGGTCGATCGCCAATTGGTCTACCAAGAAACCTTTCTTTTTCGCTTCTCGCAGCACGGCGACGACATCGCCGTAACCGCCGCCGACTTCCGCGATCCCTTCTATCACCATCGCCAGCGAACTGGGGACGATCAAGAGACGATCATCCTGGCCGGCCTGAAAGCGGCTGATGCGAAGGTATCCCGGTTTTTCGCTGTCGTTTTTCAAGATCAGCCCCGAGGGGCCCATCAAAAACGATCCAATTTGCAAAGCTTGCGGGCGTCCCATCAAAACGATTTCGGGTTTTTCGCGTAGCGAAACGATGACGGCCGCAGGACCATCGGGGGCGACTTCATACATTCGGAATGTGGTGCCAACGACTCGGCCGTTTAAATGTTGACGACCGTCCGGACGGCGACGAATGCTACAGAATGCACCGTAGCGAGTTTCCAGGCTGCTTTCGTTCATCAGGCGAGCCAAACCCTCAATTGCCAGTTGTTGTTCCATCCCCTGCAGGGCTAACAAGGCAGGATGGCGAAACGCACTGGTTTGCACTGCCGCTTCGACCAACGGTTCAATCGCTTCGGGGCGATCGAGATACGCCAACGCTTCGGCGGCATAGAAGCGGAGTTCAGGATTGCTGGATTTAATGCCTTGCAGCAGCGTCGGGATGGCGCTGTCTCCCAGGCCTTCGAGTTGCAGTGCGGCATCGGAGGACGTGGCCGGTTCGGACAATCGTTTGCCCAGGTTGACCAATCGGGTTTGCGTCGCCGAGGATTCCGGTGCGACTCCCATCGCACGGACCACCGCCATCATGCGGCCGATGTTGTCTCGGTAACGTGGATGGACTTCGATTTCGATGTAGTCGTCTTCGATCGCTTTGGCGATGCCTCGACGGGTGGTGCCATCAAAGAAATAGAAGCGTCGGTTAATGGCGTCCGTGATCGCCGAAGCCATTTTGACGTGTTGGAATTCAGGTCGCAGGATCAAACCGAGTTTACGGCTGATCTGGATTCGGCCGCCACCCAGGACTCGGCCTTCAATTCGATAGGCGGCGTCGGTTGCCGGATCATGGTCGGCGCGTGTCAGCACCGGACCGGTACCGACAATCATCACTTCACTTTGTCGCACGCTGCTCTGCAGTACCTGTTGATGGCGGAGTCGCGATTCGAGCATCCACCCGCCATGCAAATCGGTCACTTCGGTTCGTGGCGGCGAGCTGATTTTTAGGTCCACTGGATCGCCACGACGGGCACCGGGCGGGACGTAGGCACGCACGCGGACCAAGGCGGTTTCATTCAGCTCAAGAAAATGGTTCGGGTCTTGGACCTCATGACGACGCATTTCTTCGAGCAATTGATCGCGAAACACCGAAGGGATCGCCGCAGCACCGGTGCCAGCAAGTCCATTGATCGCGGCAACGCCATCGACTTGAATCGTGTTCATCCCCTGCACAATCGAAGCGTCACGGATCAAATCCGGCGGCTTAGGGACTTTCATCAATTCGCGAAGTCGGGCGTCCTTATCGTTCTCGTCGGCTCCGCCGTGCCAAAACGACGTGCATCCGCCGGCCGCAATCACGGCAACGCAGACTGCCATCAACACGTGGATGCGAACACGCCCGGGGACGGAATCGATAATGACTTTTGGCTTCCTGCCTTGCATCAGCTGACTCGGTGGCAATCGAGAAATGAACTAGATCTGGTGGGTGATAGCTTACGATGCCACTTGGGATCAATAGAAATGTGCGATCGGTGTTCTCCGGGCTCAAAATAAGGGCTGGTCGTCGTAGCGGAAGCCGTCAAGAGTTTCCGCGATCCAAGCATTGAGCCGTTACGTTTTTGCGTTAGGGCTGAAGTTTCGGGTTGTCGTGGTGCCGCGTCGCATCTCGCCGTGTCTTCTTGTCCAAATTACGCTGCAGAGCCTTACTTAAATCGATCCCCGACTGATTTGCCAAGCAAATCGTGACGAATAGCACGTCCGCCAATTCGTCGCCCAGATCCCCCAAATTCGTGCCTGGCTTGCAAGATTGCTCGCCACAGGTTCGCGACAGAATGCGAGCCACCTCGCCCACCTCTTCAACAAGCTGGGCCAGATTCGTCATCTCGTCGAAATAGCGAACACCAATCGTTTGGATCCACTGGTCCACCTGCTCCTGCGCTTGGCGGATCGTGAGCGAAGCAGGCTCGGGCGAACCCGGCTCACAAGTCGTCGTTTCCGTGCTCATTTTGCTAGCAACAAATAGGTGCCACTTTTGCCAGCGACTGCGATGTCGGTTTTGTCATCGTCGTTCAGCTGAGCGGTCACGATTTGCAAACCGCAGCCGACATGCCCCTCTTCGATCGTGTGTCGTGTGAACGTTTTCTCTTTGGGGTTCCAGTCGTAGTAATACAAGCAAGGCATCTCGTTTCCACCGGGGTCGTTCCCATTGTGTCCGTAATAACGTTTGCCGGTAATCAACTCGGACGCACCGTCGCCGTCCAGATCGGCCCAGGCGAGCGTATGCGGCTGGCTAAAACTGCGGTCAATTTCGTGTTCGGTGAATTCAATGGTGCCGTTTTCGTCGACTCCCGTGTTTTCTTTCCACAACAATCCGTAGTTGTGTCCATTGCCATAGATCAAATCGTTGTCGCCATCGTCATCCAAGTCGACGACGATCATCGGGATGCTGGCGTGCAGTTCCCAGTTGTCGTGAAATGTCCACTCGTTTTCCCACGCCGCAGATTCGGGTTGCTCGTACCATCCTTTGCCGGTCAGCACGTCCAGACGTCCATCATGGTTGATATCGCCGATGCCCATGCCGTGCGAATTGCCTCGTGCGGCCAATTGATGAGGGACAAACTCGTAGGCGGCCGGATCTTCTTTGCTCACCGGAGTGGTTTTCTTTACCAGTCGCCAAACCATCGTCGGCGCATCTTTGGCCCAACTGTTGACGATCCATTCGGGGACCCCATCGCCATCGAGGTCGTGCATCAATTGCGCCTCGTTTTGTGACTTTTGGGTATCGACCAGCAGGTGTTTGGGCCACATTTTTCCCAGTCGCAGCGCTTCGGGACCGGGGTTTTCGTACCAATAGACCTCGCTCGGTACAAACGACCCGGCGATCACATCAAGTCGTCCATCGTCGTTGACGTCGAACAGAAAATCGCCGTTGCTTTGCACGTAGCCGTTCCAGTCGTCAATTTGACGCAACGGGCGTGCGGCCCAATCGGTGGCGGAGAACCAGTAGCGGCCTGCGACCAAATCGGTTTTGCCGTCGCCATCGATGTCACCTGCGGCGATCCCTTCGTTGGCATCCAATGCGATCCGTCTGGCATGAAACGTCGCTGCGGGGGATTCTGCCGCCGCGGAGCTGGAGAACGCGAACAAAACCGTTGTCAGAGCCAGCAAGGTGCCGGAAATGACTGGAAAACATCTGTTTTTGGGGAGCAATGTGAACACTTCTTCTCCGCGGGTGGGTTGGGTTGGGTGAGGGGTGGGGATAGGCTAGGGAGGAAAGTATTAACGAGGAACGAAATTGAAGAGACGGGATTCAAAGCCGAGAAGTTCAAAGTCCGACTGGAAAACGAATAAATTTCTCACCTGATGTAATCCGATCGCTTGCAGCTGCAAAAACGAGTTTTATTGTAATTGCTGCAAAGACGCCTTTTGATTTCTTTCATTTCACGGCATGATTATACGTTCATTCACCCCTTGTGTGTGGGGCAGCCGTCCATGCACGAACCTCAAGCCACAATTCGAGCGATCGTTGAATCACATCACCGACACTAAGCCGCTTTTTCTTGAGGACATGAACATTGGCGACCGTTGGTCGAGCCCTTGGCGTGAAATCACGGGAGAGGATGTTGCCGATTTTGCCCGCTTGACCGGTGATCACGATTCGTTGCATTGCAGCGAAAGCTCGGCGTCGCCGTTCGGAGAACCGGTCGCTCACGGCTTGCTGGGACTGAGTGTGCTGGCGGGGCTAGGCAGCGATCATCCCAACGCATCCACGCTGGCCTTGGTCGGGATCTCGGATTGGCAATTCGAAGCTCCAATCTTCTTTGGCGACCGGGTACAGGTCGTCACCGAGGTCGTGCAAATTCAACAGCATGGCCGTCGTGCCGGCCGCGTAACCTGGCTTCGCCAATTGGTCAACCAGCATGGCCGGGTCGTCCAGCGTGGTAACTTCGTCACCCTGGTGGCGACTCGTTCACGAGCACGCCATTTGAGCAACGGGGAACACACACAACGTGGCTCGCTGCCACCTCGCTAGACTCGTAATCGCTCGCTCGCCCAATCCGATTGGCAGCAAGTTACTGCGGACCTTCATGCCGCGGAGCAAGGCATTCGTCCGAGGCACCTCTCCCGAGCGCAGCCTGGGAGCGATGTTTCAGCAGTCCTTAAACGACCGCGTACTTCGTTTGCACGAACCCGCAATCGAAAATCTTGGTGGTGAGGTGAGTTAGCTTGATGTCTTTTTCAAGCGGACCAAACAGTGGGATGCCGTCGCCTATCAGTACCGGGATGACGGTAAGGGTGATCTCATCGATCAAACCCGCATTGAGGAAACGTCGTACTGTGTTGCCGCCGTCGATATAGAGATGTTTGGCACCATCGCCGGACAATCGGCGATGGAGATCCGCCGGTGTTTCTGACGAGTGGGTAACGCATTTTGGGAAATCGGCAGGAAACGCTACCGGGGTTCGGCTCATCACAACCACGTTGGTATCGCCGTAGGGCCAGTCGCCGAAGGAGCGAACCTTCTCAAAGGTCTTGCGGCCCATCACCAGCACGTCAACCGAACTCATGAAAGCTGCGTAACCGCAATCTTCTCCGGCGGGAACAGTGCGGTTCGCTTCGTCGAGCCAATCCAGATTGCCATCGGGACGGGCGATGAACCCATCGAGGCTGGTGGCGATGAAAACAGATGCTTTCGCGGACATTGAATTTCCTTGCATCGATGACGGTCGCTTTTGGCTCAGCAAACGCTGCGTTGGGGGCACAAAAACTTCGCATTAATGTAGATTCTCATGCTGGTCGCGAAAGTCGTGCTCGAGACTTTGGGGCCGTCTCACCTGAGGCAGCTTTCGGCATCGGGTCGGCGCAAACAAAAAACGGCGTGAGTGGAATCACGCCGTTTAAATTTCTGTCTTGGTAAGCTTTGTCTTTGTAAGCTCAGCCCGCACGAAACTCACGCGTGAGTTTCGCTACCAAGATGTCGGGCTTGCCGCCGCTTTAAGCCACCGGCTTTTTCATGAATTCGCGTTCGACGGCGATCTTGCTGCCATCAGGCGTTGCATCGTTGTCGATATCGAACCACTCTTCCTTGAATTCCAGATAACCGCCCTTGCCCGCGTTTGCGTTCTTCAGAGCGACATTGGTGCCCAACGCGATGACCGCGTCGCCCATGGCAACCGCGGGGTAACAGCGGGGGCGGTTTTCTTTGTCGGGGTTGCGGATGCAGTAGGCCCAGTGCTCGATCTCTTCGCGGTAACCACGGCTGACCGGTCCCGAGTCGGCAGCTTTCGCCACGGGTGCGGCAAAGTCACCACTGGCGCTGGTGTCCAGTGCGTAGCCGCCGCTCTTCTTGGCGATCCCAACCTTGCTGCTGGTGTCGCTGTTGCGGTACAGCATGACGTCGGTTTCTTTGTCCAAGATCAGCGTGCCCTTGCTGCCCAGGACCACTTCGCCCCAGCCGCCGAATCCGTTTCCGTTGATCGACGAATAGGTGACGACGACCTTCTTGTTGGGGTCGGTGTCGTAGCCAGGAACCGGGCCGTTGCCGGGGTTCTTTTCGTTCGGATACTTTTCAACGCGGTCATAGTAGCCGACGTCGAAGGTTTCGGAGTACTCAGGGCCAGGGAACTCGTACATGCAGTAAACATGGTCACCGACTTCGCGATCCAGCGGCATGATGTGGCGGCCGCCGACGGCATGCACGCTAAGCGGATGCACCTTCTTGCCATCGTCACGCAGCGAGCTCAGGAAGATGCTGACGGCGTCGAGTTGATGGCTGCCAAGTTCGGCCATCAAACCGGCCCCGGTGCGATCAAACAGACGCCAGCGATGCAGTTCTTCCATCGCGGTGAAGATCTTGCCTTGCAACGTGAAATCTTTGTAGCCGAACTCCTTGGGGTCAACGTTTTTGTCTTGATCCCAGGCCGTCCACAAGGCGATTTCGTTCTGCAATCGCACGATCTCGTCGGGATCCTTTTCCGTTTTCAATTGATTGACACGGTGGGCCAAGTCGCGGGCGATGCGGTCGAATTTCTTGTCGCTACCGACGATCTTTTCACCGCCGGGAAGCGGCATCGACCAACTATCGCCACCGGGCAGATTGCCGCGGTGCCATTGGGCACGGATGTGGTGCAATTGGCCGAGAAGACCCCAGCGAATCAGGTTGATCGCGTTGTCATATTTCACGTTGTAATGACGTTGGTGACCGGTGGCCAAATGCAGCGGGTTGCCGTTTTGATCTTTGAGTTCTCCCGCCATTCGCGACATGACTTTGCACTGCGCGACGTTGTGTGCCATCAATTTTTCGGTCAGCACGTGCAGCCCTTTTTCCATCGCCAAAGCGGCCACGGGGGCGTGTAGCCAAAGCGGCAATGCGATGATCACCGCTTCGATGTCGGGGTTCTTCAGGCACTCCATGATCCCGCCGTTTTCGGCGTTGTAAACCTTGACGTTTCGCCGCGCCTCGGCTTCGTCCTTGTAGCCCGCGACGCTGATCAGTCCGGGACGCCGCACCAATGCCGACGAACTGGACCAATCTCCGTGGAAGGCGCGGTGTTCGCTGTAGGGGCGGATGTCGCAGATCGCTTTGACCTCGACGTAATCGGGGTTACAGCCACCGATCAAAACGTTGCCTTCGTCGCCGGTCCCAATCACCGCGACGCGGACCGGATCTTTGACTTTGCCGTAGCCAAAGTAGGCCGCCCCGAGTCCCGCACCGCTGACGGCACCCGCGGCAACAATGCCACGCAGAAAGTCACGACGATTGACGTCGTAGTAACTTCCCACGGCTTCGTAATAGTTGTCTTCGCCAACTTTTCGTTCTTCAGCAGAAAGTTTGTCGACCATCGTTCTGTACCTTGTCGCTATGTTGAGTCGTTGTTTTGAAAGAGTGGAAATGCGGATCCAATTGGATGCGGATCCGGATTAGGCTTCGGCGGGTTCCGGGCCGCAAAATTTGCGTACGATCAGATGTAGGAAATAATCCAGACCTGCGAAACGTCCTGCGCCCGTGCCGGCAAGGACAAGGCACGCCATCGCTTCGATCAGTTGGTAATAGGTCGATCCCGGGCCCGATGTGGGAGGATATTGGCTAAGGAAGACCGAAGCGAGGAAACCAGCGGCCGCTAACGCTGCGACCGGAGTGAACAGGCCAAACAACAGACACAACCCTACGGCGATGTCAAAGTAAGGCACCATCGCATCAATCACGCTGGTGTCGATCCGGGCCGAACGAGGCAGTGTCGGTTTGAAATCAGAATGAGTCGCGATCTGTTCCGGAGTCGCGATCGCCAGCAATGACGAGGAGTAGTTCTTCCAGATTTTTTCGATTTCATCCATCGCGCCAGCACCTTTGCTATTCCATTCTTTGCGAATGGTTTCGCGCTGTCCGCTTAAACTTGAAACTCCGCTACGCACGGGATCCCGATCCATTTTAGCTTGGCGTTCTTTTCCAAGCTCGTATTCTTCTAAATCGTTGGCGTGCTCTTCGATCGCCCAGTCATATTGCTGCAACGCACTTTTGTAGGCGTCTTGGGCTTGGCGATTTTGTTTTCCGTCGAATTTGTAGTGGTCGCTAACCAACGCCCACAAGTATTTCCATTCCTGGTCGACACGTTCGCGGTCTAATCGAATTTTACCCTCATTATCCCAGACAAGTCCACGATAATGTTCGGCAAAAGGTCCTTTTGCATTGGCAAAAAACGGTGTGGCGGTCCAATTCCCCGAAGAATACTTCTCGATCCCTTCGGTGTAAAAATGCCAACCCACCGTCAGACGCAAAAGCACCAACATGGTCATGCCGACCAATCCCAATAGTCTTGGAGAAAGCCCCCAGCCAACGGCCAAACGCAGCGGCAACAAAACAAGCTTTCTCACGGAAGGCAGACTCCAAACAAAGGGCAAGCAAGAACCCATCGTGAGGGTGTCCACGACAGGGAAAGGTGGGTTGGTAGGGGGGGGATTCTATCAAAAACCCGGTCACGCTGGGGGCTATTATGGCAAGTTGACCCTAAATCGCCAAGGATAAAGGCTGCAAAATTACAGCCGCAGCTTTTGTCACAGATCCGGTGCTAACGATCCGGCGCCATTGGTCCGGTGCTATTGATCGGCTGCTATTGATCGGCTGCTATTGATCGGGGATGCTGCGAGCGAGTTCGCTGCAGCGTCGATCCCCTGCCCTGCCCTGCTCCGACCTGCGCTGCTCTGCTCCGACCTGCCCGACCTGCCCCAAACACGGCAGCGAGCTACTTGACCAGTTCGGGCTTGGCGGCGTTAACCGAGCGAGTTTCTTTCAGCCCGGTGGTATCACGAGTGTAGCCGAGCACTTCATGCAATTGAGAAAACTTGTTTACCCCGGTGCTGAACTCAATCTCTTTGCCACTAAATTGACAAGGATGCTGATAGCCGCATGCGTAGGACAACGACAGCAGTTCCTTGCGGAAGCTTTTGATGAATCTTGCCATCCGTTCCGCCTTCTCGTCCACGTTCAATCCGGCTTGCAGCCAACGGTTCTGAGTGGCGACTCCGGCGGGACAATGGTCGGTGTGGCATTTGAGCGACTGGATGCAGCCGATCGCCATCATCGATTCACGGGCAATTTGAATGGCGTCACAGCCCATCGCAAAGGCGATCACAGCGCGGTCGGGAAACCCCAACTTGCCACTGCCAATCCAAACGATGTCGTTGGAAATGCCCGCTTCTTGAAAAATCGGATAGACCCGCGAAAAGCCGATTTTAAATGGCAGCGAGACGTGGTCGGCGAACGCCAGCGGTGCGGCTCCGGTGCCCCCTTCGCCACCATCGATCGTGATGAAATCGGGGCCTTGGCGTCGCTCTCGCATTCGTTGGGCCAGTTCTTTCCAGAAACCCCCGTTGCCGATCGCACTTTTGATGCCCACGGGAAGTCCAGTGCGATCGGCGATCATTTCAATCCAGTCGATTAATTCATCGACGGTGTCGAATTCCGAGTGAGCGTTGGGAGAAATGCAATCGACACCGACCGGGACATCGCGCGCGAAGGCGATTTCGGCAGTGACCTTTTTGCCCGGCAAAATGCCTCCTTTGCCAGGCTTGGCTCCTTGCGAAAGTTTGATTTCAATGCAGCGGATCGATGCGTTTTGCTCGACTTTGGCCGCGACAACATCGATCGAGAAGCGACCGTCACGGTCGCGAGCCCCGAAGTATCCGGTCCCTAATTGCCACATGATGTCGGCGCCATGGCAATGATAGGGGCTGACGCCGCCTTCGCCGGTGTTGTGAAAACAGTTTGCTTTTTTGGCACCGATATTCATCGCCGCGACGGCCTTGGATCCCAGCGAACCAAAGGACATCGCCGAGATGTTGATCACCGATTGAGGCTGAAAGGGACGAGCTCGGCCATGGGATTCGCCCATTACCTTTAGGCATGGAATGTACGTCGGGTCATCGCCCACGTGTTCCGCCTTGCTCTCGGGAAACGGAAAGACCGCATGTTTGATGATCGGGTAACCGATCCCGTAGATCTGTTCGGTGGTGCCAAAGCCGAAGTTATTGTTTTCTCCTTTGGCCGAGGCGTAGATCCAGCTCCGCTCGTCTCGATTAAACGGCATCTCCTCTTTGTCGTTGGCGACCCAGTACTGTCGCATCTCGGGACCCACCGTCTCTAGCCAATAGCGGATGTGACCCACGATCGGAAAGTTGTGCATGATCGTGTGCTTCTTCTGAATGAAGACATCAAACACAAACACCAACGCCAAGAAACCGGCAACGCAACCGAGCGAAAGCATTAGCCAGTGGTTGCTCATTGCGTCAAACATGGTGGAGACCTTGCAGAGGAAAAGAAGCGCGTTGGCATCGATTTCGGTCCGAATGGTCACGCGAATCGGTGTATCAACCATCGTAGCATGCCCCCCCGGTTCGTGTCGCAGTGAGGCATCGAGCCCAGATACCGAAAAATAAGGGGGCGAAGAATACGTGCAGGATCACTTGCTCAAAATGAGCAACCGCTGAAAATCCTCGGAAATTCAGAGATCGTGCGTTTTGAGTGAGAAAATTCCTTTGTCAAGTCGATGACCGAAGCAGGCGGGATTGCTAGGCTAACTTAGAGCCGAGTCTTGCCCTGGCACAAAGGAAATGGAGCCCCCCACTATGAACGCATCGATCATCACCGATTTGAGCCAAGCCGCTTCGCCGCAACCGAAGCCGTTTGTCCATCTGCATTGCCATAGCCATTACAGTCTGCTCGACGGAGCCGGCGATATCGGCCGGCTGGTGGATCGCTGTGTCAGCCATGGTATGAACGCGATGGCGCTGACCGATCACGGTAACTTGCACGGTGCGCTCGAATTTTATCGCAAGGCAAAAGGGGCCGGTATCAATCCGATTATCGGTTACGAAGCTTATATCGCGCCGGGCAGTCGATTCGATAAGGGGGGCGCTAGCAGTAGTAAGGACGCCAGCTATCACTTGACGCTGTTGGCAAAAAACCGTGTCGGTTTCGGAAACCTGGTCAAGCTCGCCTCGGCCGCCTCGCTCGAAGGCTTCTACTTCAAGCCGCGAATCGACAAAGAGATTCTGGAAAAGTACAGCGAGGGGCTGATCTGTTTGTCGGGCTGTGTCAGCAGTGAATTCAGCCGCGCCGTGATGAAGGGAGTCGATACCGCCGAGCATGAAAAGGAAGCACGGGAAATCGCAGGTTGGTTCCATAAAGTTTTCGATGATCGCTACTTCATCGAAATCATGAACAACGACGTGCAGATCCAAAAAATGCAATTGGAAGGTGCTGTCGATATCGCCAAGCGGATGGGGTTACCGTTGGTCGCGACAAGCGATTGTCACTACGTTGATCAAGAGGATTCTGAAGCCCAAGACATCATGTTGTGTATCAACACGGGGCGATTTCGGACCGATACGTCGCGGTTCAAGATGGAGAACGACCAGTTCTTCTTGCGTAGCCCCGATCAGATGTACGAAAAGTTCCCGGGGCTCGAGGACGCGGTCGCTCGCAGCCAAGAGATTGCCAATACGGTCGACATCGAAATCGAGTTCGGGAAACACTTCTTTCCCAATTTCGCGTGTCCCGATGACAAGGCGCCGATCGACTATCTGCGAGAGCTTTGCGTGCAAGGATTGCTCGATCGCTATGCGGGCGATCCCGAGCGAATCGTCGATGGCGAGTTGTCCGAAGAAGTGATCGCGCGTTTGGATCGAGAGCTTGGCGTAATCAAGAAACTCGGTTTCCCCACGTACTTTTTGATCGTTTGGGACTTTGTTAACTACGCCCGCGACCAAGGGATTGCCGCGACCGCTCGTGGTAGCGGTGTAGGGGCGATCGTTTGTTACGCACTTTACATGTCGCACGTCTGTCCGCTGCGTTACGACTTGCTGTTTGAGCGATTCTTGGATGAAAGTCGTACCGAGCCGCCTGATATCGATATCGACTTTGAAAAAGAACGTCGCACCGAGGTCATTGATTATGTGAAACGGCGTTATGGCAGCGAAATGGTTTGCCAAATCGGGACGTTCGGAACGCTGGCCGCCCGCGCGGCAATCAAAGACACCGGACGTGCGCTGGGGATGCCGCTGGGGCGAGTGAACCAGATCACTGAAATGGTCCCCGATGAGTTGAAGATCACGATCAAGAAGTCACTCGAAAAGAGTGCCGACTTGAAAATGACCTACGACGGCGATCCTGAAGTTCGTGAATTGTTAGACCTGGCGATGAAGATCGAAGGGCTGGCGCGAAACATCGGAACGCATGCCGCCGCCGTGGTGATCGCTGACAAACCGCTGCCCGAGTACGTGCCGCTCACCCGGGTGCCGGGCAAGCAGGACGTGATCACCCAGTGGTCGATGAATGACGTCGAAGCGTCGGGGCTGCTGAAGATGGACTTCCTCGGTCTTCGTAACCTGACGATCATGAGCCGGACCGTCAAATTGATCGAACAAACGACGGGCAAGGTCGTCGATCCGCTGAAGTTCCCGCTGGACGACAAAGCTTCGTATGCATTGCTGCAGCGAGGTGAGACCAAGGGCGTGTTCCAGCTCGAGTCGGGCGGGATTCGTGACCTGTTGACTCGGATGAAGCCTGACCAATTCAGCGACATCATCGCGACCGCCGCTCTGTATCGACCAGGTCCGCTCGAAGGCGGGATGGTTGACGATTACGTGAATATCAAACACGGTCGTCAAGAGCCCGAATACAAGCACCCCGTGCTCAAAGAAATTCTTGAAGAGACCAACTCGATCATGGTCTACCAAGAACAAGTGATGCGGATTCTGAACCGATTGGGGAATGTGCCTCTCTCCAAAGCTTACACTTGTATTAAGGCGATCAGTAAGAAGAAAGAGTCCTTGATCAACCAGAACCATGATATTTTCATCGCTGGAAGTATCGAAAATGGACTGGCCGAAAAAGATGCCGAAGATATTTGGAATCTTATCGTCAAGTTTGCGGGTTACGGTTTCAATAAATCGCACAGTACCGCGTACGCATTGATCGCGTTTCAAACGGCCTACTTAAAGGCGCACTACCCCGTCGAATTTATGGCAGCATTGCTGTCGAGCGATATTTCGGGACGTAACTTTAAGCGTAAAGATGCGTTGATCGAGCACATCGAGGATTGCGAACGGATGAACATCGAGGTCGTCAACCCCGATGTGAACCGCAGCGATTCTGACTTCTCGGTTGCCGATGGTAAAATCTTCTTCGCCCTTTCGGCCATCAAGGGGTGTGGAGGGGCAACGGCAATCTCGGTTGCCGAAGAACGCAAGAAGAATGGTCCGTACAAAGATATCTATGACTTCTGTGAACGTGTTGACCAATCGGCTTGTAACAAGTCGGCGATCGAAACGTTGATCAAAGCAGGCGCCATGGATTGCTTCGGTGCCAAACGAAGCCAATTGGTTGCGGTGATCGAACGGGCGTTGCAGTCCGGAGCCGCGATCCAAGCCGACAAAAAGAGCGGACAAGCCAGTTTGTTTGGTGCGTTTGATGACGAAGAGGAAGAAGAGGACGTCAAGGTGTCGGCCCCACTTCCGGAAATGGAAGAGTGGCCTGAACGCGAAAAATTGATTTATGAAAAGGAAGTTCTCGGGTATTATCTCGACAGCCATCCGTTGGCCGAGTTCGAGCCCAAACTAGCCACTTTCCGAACTCACACGACCGATAAACTTGGCGATATCAAAGATCGCGGCGAAGTCACGCTTGGTGGGATGATCAGTTCGATCAAAATCGCGCATACCAAAAACCCGAAACCAGGCGCTCCGTCAAAGTATGCGAACTTTGACCTCGAAGACATGCAGGGGGCCATCCGCTGTATCGTGTGGCCAAAAGGATTCGCCGACATCGGGCACCATGTTGTCCCCGATGCGGTCGTTTTGGCGAAAGGCAAAGTGGATCGCCGTGGCGGCGGAGACGAGGCCAACTTGATCGTCGACGAACTGATTCCCTTAGAAGGACTCGGTCAGCGGTATACGCACGGCATGCGGCTGCGGCTTGACGAGGCGACCCATACGCCCGAAACGATGACGCGGCTGCGCGAGATCTTGCGAGGCTATCCAGGATCGCAAGAAATGATGTTCAGCTTGGCGCTGAACGAAGGCGAGGTCGTGCATCTGAAGAGTGAAAAGTACCGCGTCGAGATCACCGAAGAACTTCGCAGTCGCGTTGACGACTTGCTCGGTGCCGGGCACTACAAATTGATGATGACGAAACCGTCGCGGTAATTCAAATGTGCGTCGCGGACCACGCCAAACGTTTCGTTGACCTTCTGAGCCGTGACGCGTAAGCGGCCGGGTCGCACGCTCGCACGTAGAAAAATACTTACGTAACGAAACTCGCCAAGAGTTTCGTTGGGGCTACGCCAAGCGAACGAAAGTCTTGACGACTTCCGCTACGCAAAAATAGCCAAAAACGGCGAACTAAAGCCACCGCTCAGAAAATTCAACCGCTTGCCGGTTTTCCTACAGATACTCTTGCTTCTTGACCAAGCCGGGCATCGGGATGCTGTAGCGGCCATCGGCGTTCGCTTGCAGCGGCGACTCGGAATCGAGCGTCAAGTCGGCGATGTTGGGAGCGAACTCGTGATCGTGGCTCATGAACTGCTCTAGCGTGATCTCTTGACCCGTGTGAGCCGCCATGCGTCCCATCGATGTCACAGCGCTGGCCATCACACCACGCTCGACTTCGTTATAAGGCGTGTCGTTGCGAATCGCTGCGATCAGATCGTCCCATTCCAATTGGTAAGGGTTCTCTTCGCGTTCGGGCCAATCCCACAGCAACTTGCTCTTGTCCATGTTGTGCCCCTCGTAGATCCGGCTCTTCGCAGGCGTGTGCGACGCCGACGAGATCACGGCCAATCCCTTGCTGCCGTGCGCGTAACTCGCGAATTCCTGCTTGCAGCCAGCGATCGTGCGTCCGTCCACCAACAACTTGGCGCCATCCGCAAACGTGTATTCCATCCCGTAGGAATCAAAGTTTTGGTCGATCATGTCGCCGCGATAATGACGGCCGCCGACCGAGTGGACGCGAACGGGCCAATCGTTTTTCATCCAACAAGCTTCATCAATGTTGTGGATCAAGAAATCGCTGACCGCACCCCCGCTGAGCCACAAAAATCCATGGAAGTTTTTGATCTGATATTGCAGTTCACTCAGATCGGTTGTGTTGGGCGGCACCGCTGCCGATGCGGTCGGTCCCGCCATCCGGTACGCACGCAACAGTGATACGTCGCCGATCTCGCCGTTCTGAATACGATCAAACAGCTCTTGGCGAACTTTACAGTGGCGGCACATCAATCCGACGCCGACCTTCAAATTTTTATCCAATGCCTTCTTGTTGATCTCTAACATTCTCGCCGATGTGGGGGCGTCGATCGTGACCGGTTTTTCCATGAACACGTTCAACCCCTTTTCAATCGCGTAGGTGTAATGCACCCAGCGGAATCCAGGAGGCGTCGCGAAAATCACCACGTCGCCGGGACGCAGGCAATCGATCGCCTTTTTGTAGCCATCAAAACCAATGAATTGACGTTCTTCGGGGACATCGACTTTGCTGCCGACCTTCTTGTGTTTCGATAGCGAGGTGTGCGTGCTGCGTAGGTTCTTTTCAAAAACATCCGCAAGTGCCACCAGTTGAATCGGTCCATTTTCAACCGACAAAGCGTTCAGTGCCGCACCGGTCCCACGGCCTCCACAGCCAACCAAGGCGACGCGGATCGTATTGTCCTCGGCCGCGTGCACGTGCTGAGCCGACGCGGCAACCAAGGTCGTCGCGGCAGCCACTTGGCTACTGTTTTTCAGAAATTCGCGGCGAGATGAACTGGGGGACTTGTTCTCTAATTTCATATCAGCGTTCCGGAGGATAGGGGGGGAGGAAGGAATGAGGGTGAGCGTGGATGACTATTCTTCGGGATCTAATTGCACAGGGGCGGTTTTGTCCCATTTGTTGGTTTTTTCGTCCGCCGTTGGCTCGGTCAGTGGCCGGACGACGCGGAACCCCACACCCTGGGCGTCGGTCAGATACCAGATGCTTTGCGGCAGCTGCGGATCCTGCTCTTTCCACTCTTCACTGGATCCTTCGCGAACGCCGCAGCGAAGCATGTCGGGGTCATCGTCCCAACCGCCACCGCGTACAACGCGTGGATAAAGTGTGCTGGGGATTGCCAACGGATTTTTGATTTTGGGGTTCTGTGAATAGAAGTCAGCGACGTATTGATCGAGCACCCATTCGGCAACGTTGCCGTGCATGTCGTACAGTCCCCATGGGTTGGGTTTCTTTTGACCGACTTCGTGATAGGCATCTTCGCTGTTGTCAAAATACCACGCGTAGTCATCAAGTTGTTCGGGATCATCGCCGAACGAGTAGGCGGTTTGAGTTCCCGCACGAGCGGCGTACTCCCATTCCGCCTCGGTGGGCAAGCGATAGTAACGGCCTGTTTTCGCCGACAACCATTTGCAAAACGTGCGTGCCGCGTGTTGCGTCATGCTGATCGCGGGATAGCGTTCCTTGCCCATCCCAAAACTCATGTCGGTGTAAGGTTCGGTCGGCTTGGATATTCCATCAACGATTTCGTCTCGCGGCGTTGCCGGGATCGACAACATCTGACGACGTCGTTGATCCATCTGCTCGCTCCAGACATCATATTGGTCCCACGTGATTTCGTACTTGCCCATCCAAAAGGGATCGACTGTGACTTCACGCTGCGGCCCTTCGTCCTCGTTGCGATCCGCTTCGCTCTCGGGCGTCCCCATCGTGAACGTGCCCCCTTTGATCGGAACCATTTCGATCGCTAATTCGGTATGCTCGATCGGTTCGGCGTAGGGTTTCATCTCCGCTTCGGTCGTCGCAACGGCGTCCGGGACATCCAGTACCGCGTTGTCCGCAGCGGCGGAAAAATGGGCAAACGCCACTGCAAAAACAGCGGCAGTCGGCAGTAGTAAACGGGTTTGAGGGGTCGAAAGCATCGTCCGAGTTGGGTTAAGGTGGGAATGAGGGGCGGAACTGTCCAGCGATTATAGCCACCGAGCGGAGCGTTGTGTATTAATTGTCCGCGACTTTTGCCTGGCGGAGAACGCTCCCCCGACGTCGGGGACAGCTGATTGAGTTAGCGGTTTTGGCTAACGCTGTAAATCATCCCGTAGCGGAACTCGTCAAGAGTTTCGGGGGGCATTCGGCAATGGAACGAAAGTCTTGACGACTTCCGCTACAAGGCCACTTACTCGTTTCAACGTCGACGCCGCTGGCTGTCGGCTCGACTACAAGTCGTTGTCGCGGACTTCGGCGAGCCGAGCGGCAAGTTTGCGTTTGAATCCTTCGACAACCGCAGCGTAGGCTTCGTCCGCCGCCAGATTGGTGTATTGCTGCGGATCGCGGCGGACATCAAACAACTCGATCCCCGCCGACGCATCTTCGTTGTACTGAATGTACGCCCAGTCGTTCTCACGCAGTAAGAATCCTTTTCGCATCGGAGCGACGCTGAAGGCGGCATCGCGAACCGTGACGCTCGGATCGTCCAGCATCGCCGAGATGTCTTTGCCTTGCAGTCGCTCGGGAACCGGCATTCCGCAAAGCGATGCGGTCGTTGGATACAGGTCGATCAGTTCGACAAGGCTGTCGCACACGGCCGGCTGTTTGCCAGGAACGCTGATGATCAGCGGAACCGACGCCGACTCGTCCCGCAGACTGACCTTGGCCCAAAAGTCGTGCTCGCCAAGATGGTAGCCGTGATCGCTGGTGAAGATCACGATCGTGTTGTCTCGCTGGCCCGAGGCATCTAGCGCATCGAGCACCTTGCCGACTTGGGCGTCCATGAACGCGACCGACGCGTAGTAACCACCGACCGCTTTCTTTTGACGACGAACATCCATTTGCATGTTCTCGCTGGTTTTGTAATTGATGCCAGCTTTAGGAATGTCGTCCCAATCGCCTTCGACTTTTTCCGGTAGCGTCATCGTGTCGAACGGTTTGAACGGTTCGTAATAAGGACGCGGCGAGACAAAGGGAACGTGAGGACGAACAAAACCAACGCCTAGCCAAAACGGTTCGTCGCTGTGTTGCTGGATCAGCTCGACCGCTTTGGCGGCGGTTTTGCCGTCGCTGTGGACGTCGTCGTCGCCATCCGCCTCGACGACCACAAATGTGTTGCCACCGACCACCGGCTTTTTGCCGTCGGGATTACGCTCGAGTGTTTCGCCGTCGCCTGCGGCTTTCCATTCAGGCCCTGGGCTGTTGAATCGTTCGGTCCAGGAGAGTTCGTCATCGGCTTCGTTCCCCCCTTTTTCAATCCCGCCAGGCACACCCATGTGAAAAATCTTGCTCACCCGCGCGGCGTAGTAACCTTGGTCCTTAAAGTACTGGGACCACATCGCACGGTCGCCAATTTGCGGGCGAGGATTCTTGTAACCCAGCACCCCAGTCGCATGCGGGTAGTAACCCGACATGAACGACGCGCGCGAAGGACCACAATAAGTGCCTTGGCAATACGCCCGCGTGAACCGCGTCCCTCGTGCGGCCAACGCGTCAATGTTCGGCGTCTGGCAGACCGTGTTTCCGTAGCAAGATAATGCGGTGGAGGTGAGGTCGTCCGAGATAATGAATAGGACGTTGAGTTTGGGTTGTTCCCTTGTCGCTGCTTCCTTGGCATCACTGACCCGTGACTGAACCCCGAAACACGCGAATCCGATCAACAGGGCGACGAGGCGGCTGAGAGAAGCATTCATTCAAAAGCACCGGAGGGCGGGAGTGATGGCGGGAGATGGGGAAGGGAGGGGAGCAGGCTCTAATGAATATAACCTTGGGGAGAGAGTCGTACCAGTTTTGCGGCGACTCGCTTCCAAAGTCCGGTTCGGCCCAGGATCGTGCCAATTTGAGTGATCTCGCACTCGTGGTCCATCGCCAACACCTTGTCGGCATCCGCTTGGCTCATGGTCAGGATCAACTCAAAGTCTTCGCCATCGCTCCAGGCGTGTTCAAACGGCGTGCAGCCACTTTTTTCGGCCAACATGATCGCGTCGTCGTGAATCGGAATCGCCGGAATGTTCAGCTCGACGCCCACTCCGCTGGCGGCACACAGACGATCGAGGTCCAGCGACAGCCCGTCGCTGATATCGATTGCGGCGTGCACGTCGACCATTTCCCGCAGTCGATTGGCGAGATCCACGCGGGGGGTGGGGCGTAAGTGTCGACCTAAGATGCTGCCGCCGACAAAACCGGTGACCAGCACCGCGTCGTTCTCTTTTGCACCGCTTCGCAACCACGGATCGCCGGCGGGAACGTCGCCGAGCAGCGTGATACTGACGTTCAATGGTCCGTCGTAGGTTGAGATGTCCCCCCCCGCGATCGCAACCTGGAATTCCGCCGCCGCTTGCAAAATCCCTTCGTAGACATCGCCGGCAATTCGCGTCGCATTCTGTTTCGGTAATGCCAAGGTCACCAGCGCCGACTTCGGCACCGCTCCCATCGCCGCGATATCGCTCAAATTAATCGCTATCGCCTTGTAACCGGCGTCCGCGTACGCATGTTCACTCGAATCAAAGTCGACGCCATCAATGATTTGGTCGGTGCAGGCGATCAGATTGGCTTGCGGAGGCTGAATGACGGCGGCATCGTCACCGATTCCCACTGCGACTTGAGGCAACGAGCGGCAGCGACCGCGAAGATAGGCAAGAAAGGACTGTTCCATGTTCAAATAGCGTGTTTTTAGAGGGAAGATTGGCGTTCGGGCAGCGTCTGTGGACTCGCAAATCGCCGATTGCGAGCGTGAAAACGGCTGGATTTATGTCATCCCGAGCAAATTGGGGCATGACGCCCCGAAAGTGTCCCCCGCCGATCCGCAACACACAATCCCATCAAGCCGCCCAATCGCCAGGCCTCAGGCCCCAGGCCCCAGGCTCCTCACTCCTCACTCCCAGCTCCTCACTCCCTTCTTTCCTCCCCACTTTCCCCCTCCTCGCCCGTGGAACATTGGCCGATTTTGTGTGAAACTAGAAAAACAGGGGGCTTCTTGCGAAAAATGCTGGACCATCCTTGGTGGACACTCCTATTATTCGGATGTCCCCAAGCCAAGCCACTGGCCGCATCCCTCTGACTGAACTCGTCAAAACACTCAGTCACGAATTGCCAACGAGACAAAGGGCTAGGGAGCTACCGGTTATGCCTGATTTTTTTCTCAACACGACCGTACAAGCTGGGCTTTCCGTTCTGGTCTTATGCATCCTGATTGCCGCCGGATTTTATCTTGTGTCAAGCTATCGGGACTACAACGCCAACGACGGGGAGACAGTGTACGAGACGCTAGCAAATTTGAAAGAAATGCATCTCCGGGGTGAGATTAGCGAAGAAGAATACCGAACTATAGAAGCGACAACCCAACGTCAACTAGCAGACCGAATGCAAAACGACCCTTCATCGTCTTCGGGCGGTGAGGGGACGAAAGCCTGAGTGATCTGAACAATCCGACCGAGACTCCTTTCCCGTTACGAAGTCAAGCAGCCCTTTGTGGTTGTCGATCTTGTAACAATCTCGAATCGGGGCGTTCCCGACTGGGGCATTCGTGAGGCATCAACCAATCTTGGGTGAAGCTTGTCGAATTGGCTCGGTAGTCTAGTCTTGAATTTGGGACAACCTTTTCGAACGAATGACCCTTCCATATCCATGCGGGCGTTCAATCGGAAAACTATATATTTCGTTTAATTAGAATCAAACCACAATCGGCTCGAGTCTTTCGAGGAAACGGATGG
This sequence comes from Novipirellula rosea, assembly GCF_039541335.1. Taxonomy (NCBI): domain Bacteria; kingdom Pseudomonadati; phylum Planctomycetota; class Planctomycetia; order Pirellulales; family Pirellulaceae; genus Novipirellula; species Novipirellula rosea. Next base: position 51,874 of record NZ_BAABGA010000102.1, read on the forward strand.
CCTGAGGGTGTCTGTTTTTTTCGGCCACGTTGCTGATCGTTACGTAGATTTACGTCACGTTCAGTAGCATTCTGGTCGGCGAAGACGTCACCAAAAGCATTCGAGCCCGTGGCCCTAACCGTTTGACGCGTTGTTGATCTCACGTGGGTGTGATCTACGGCGAGCGCAGAGCACAGGCTCATGAAACGCGCGTTAGTCGTTACTTCAGCCCACATTAGACCAACAACACAACCAGGAGCCGTGTATGACCTCGAAAGAAACCCCAACTTCGCGTCGTGGAAGTTCGACCAACAAAAAGAACGCGTTCTGTTCTTTCTGTCGCAAGAGCTACCGGGATGTGGGACCGCTCGTCGAAGGCCCAGGTGACGTTTACATCTGTGGCGAGTGTATCGAGCTGTGCCAGTCGATTCTTGATCAAGAACAGCGTCGACGTGGGCCAAGCAAGTCACTGTTTAGCGACATTCCCGCACCCAAGGATATTGTTGAACACCTCGACCAATACGTGATTGGTCAAGGCGCTGCGAAACGCGTACTCGCGGTCGCGGTGCACAATCACTACAAACGCCTCAACAGCGAGTGGGAAGGCAACTCGGACGTCGAAATCGAAAAGAGCAACATTCTGTTGGCCGGACCAACCGGTAGCGGAAAAACGTTGCTTGCTCGTTCGCTCGCCCGCATGTTGAATGTTCCCTTCGCTATCGGCGATGCCACCACGCTAACCGAAGCCGGTTACGTCGGTGAAGATGTTGAGAATCTGCTACTGAAACTGCTGCACGCCGCCGATTTCGACGTCGAAGCCGCACAGCGTGGGATTCTGTACATCGACGAAGTCGACAAGATCGGTAAGACCAGTGCGAATGTTTCGATCACACGTGACGTTTCGGGCGAAGGGGTTCAGCAGAGCCTCTTGAAAATGCTCGAAGGCACCGTGGCGAACGTCCCACCGCAAGGCGGACGCAAGCATCCCGAGCAGCAGTACATCCAATTGGACACGAGTAACATCTTGTTCATCGTGGGTGGAACGTTTGTCGGGATCGAAGACATCATCCGCAAACGCATGGGCCATCGCACGCTCGGGTTCGGTGGAGGTGCGGGACATCGCAACGAGCAAACCGATTCGGAATTGCTCGCCAACGTGCAAACCGAAGACATTTTGCAGTTCGGTTTGATTCCCGAGCTGATCGGACGATTGCCAGTGGTCAGCTACTTGCAGCCGCTCGACGAAGACGGTCTTGTGCGAGTGATGAAGGAGCCCAAGAACGCGTTGGTGAAACAGTATCAAGCACTTTTCCAAATGGAAAATTGCGACTTGAAGTTCACCGACGGAGCACTCCGCATGGTCGCTCAGCGAGCCCTCGAGAAAGGTGTCGGAGCTCGCGGGCTTCGAGGCATTCTCGAAGAGGTGATGTTGGACATCATGTACGATTTGCCAGGCCAAGAGGCGGGCAGCGTCTACACGATCGACGAGACCGTGGTCAGCGGATCACGCAAGTTGTTCCAGATGCCAACGACCAAAAGCGCCTAATCGAGCCGACGGTCGGTAGCAGATCCTAAGCACTGCATCACGATTCACAGCGAAGCGAAAACGCCATTGCAGCCACCGCAGGTTGCAGTGGCGTTTCGTCGTTATGAAAGGCCCAAAAAAGGTGTCGGACACCTTTTTGGCGATCTGGGGGGAATGTGGTTTTTGGGGGGTGTCATTCAGCGGGTTTGCCGAAGGTGGTGGCGAAGTCGATGTCGGACTCGCTAAGTCGATTCAGCGGGATCGTGATCGTTTGGCCGTTGTCCTTGCGTCGTAGCGTGACTCGGCCATCGGCGTGGCTAACCAGCACGGCGTTGACCTTGAAACTGCCGCTCGCATCGCTCCAGGTTCTTGGCATCAGCGTTGCCAGATAACGCAGCGTGTCCCAGCGAGTCGAGAGGCTCTTCAGGGCCGAGGTGACCTCGCGAGCTTGCTTGGCCTCTTCGGCATCTTCTGATTTTTCTTTCTCGGCAAAGCGAGCGAGGGTTTTGCTGAGCGTTTGCTGAAGCAGAGAATCATACGGCGGCGGCGCGGACACGTCGGCTCGCTGTTTCGTTTCCGCATCAAGCTCGGGCTTTCGGCCGACCAATTGCCGCTGCATCGCCAATTGATGTTGCGATTCGAGTCGTGGTAACACCTCGGCAGACAAAGCTTCGTTGGTGGGCAGGAATCCATTGTCAAAAAACGCTTGCCGCCATTCGTCCAGATAGTGGTAGCCCACGCGGACAGAAAACGGACCGGGGGCATCAAAATACGGCGCCCCTTCGAATTTGAAATCGCTATTGCCGCGATACGGCATCGACAACTCCGTCGAAAATTCACCAAAACCGCTTCCGGAAAGCAATATTTTGATGCCAGCAGTGGTGCCTCCGGCTTGCTCGAACTCGCGATCAAACGCGACAAGTCCCTCGCCGCTGGCTTTTCGCGGAGTGATCACCGACAACACGGACGCTTCGGTCGTGCGAACATCGTCGTTGCCAAAGTTCGCATTGAACTCAAACGTGTCTTTGTAACCGAACGACGGCTCGGCGCTACCGGCCGGAGGAAGTCGCATCAGCGGCACCCTGGCGATCTGTCCCAACAGCAGTGGCAAATTTCCGGGGCCCACGATTTGGGTGATTTCGCCCTGGGGCGAAACCAAGATTTGGCCTTCGCAGAATTGAAACAGTCCTGGATAGTGATCGACTTTGGTGATGAAGTCTTGATCGGCAAGACGACTACGCAGTCGCATCCGCTTGTGCATTTCTGCGGCATGTGGAGGCAAACCGGGTGGCACGGCGATGTCTTCCTCCGGCGGTCGAGCTAGTCGCGCGCGCTTTGATTCGATCCAGTGCTGCAGCGACGATCTGCTCCAGGGTTTCGATCCGTAGAAGGGGACGCTGTAATAGGTCGCCGTCCAGCCGGCAGCGTCCGATTGAGTCACATCGAACCGCAGACGACAACGTTGGTTCAAGACTGATTTGGGACCGCGGTTGCCGGACACATCCACCACACGAACTTCGATTCCGTACTGGTAGCTTTCGCCTACGACCGGTCGGTACACTGCGTCTTGAGCGGCCGCACTGCCCCCAAGCACCGCCCCCAACAAAATCATGCACGTCGCAACCGCAATTGGCCGAGTGCGACTGGTTTTAGCGGAGCATGTTCCGCTCATCGAATTTCCTCGGCCAATCGTTCCATGTCCGTCCGCAGCGACCGCATGTATCGCCGCCACTCCAGTTCCAGAGTCGTGCGATCGCCAAAGCACTCATCAAACGTGCTGACCAACTTCTCCGCTTTTGCTTTGAGCGTTTCGGCGTCCGTGACTTCGATGTCGATATTCTGGATCTCGCGATAGAATTTGATCAGTTGGTCAAACCGCTCGTGAAACAAGAAATGGGTCAGCGCCCAAGCTTGGCCATAGGCGGGCAACTGATTACCCAGCATGCCTTCGATGGTAAAACCGAGATCCGAGACAATAAACTCAATGCCACCGCGAATGGGATCGCCTTCGAGGACGCGGTAGTACGCAATACGGTCTCGGTCGACGACCCCCACGCCGCTCCAGCGTGCCATCTTGGAAGACTCGAAAAACGAGGCCAGCCCTTCGTGAACCCAACGCACAAACACGCCATCGCTGGGGAACAGATCGGTATTGCCCGCCAATTGATGGACCGCTTCGTGTGATACGACGCTGACGTCTTCGCTTTCCCGCTCGATGTCGATGAGCAGTTCGATCGTGTTGGCGAACCGGATCAGCTCGCCGCCGCCCTGCACACGATTTCGGCGGATGTCTTTTTCCATCCCATCAAACATTTCGTTCAGCTTTTGCAGCTGTTGAAACATTGGGGTGGTGCCGGAATCGTAAAAGATCGAAATGTTCTCTTTGGGCAGATAGAACCCCGCGACTTGTCGCAATCCCATCCCCAGCCGTTTTTCCATCTGCATGAAATCGGCATGTTGGCTAAACAGCACGACGGCCAACGGATCGGTCGGCGGACGCAGGAACAATCCCTCAAAAGCAAACGTCAGGAAATACGATTCGTAAACCTTTTCGAGCAGTTCCAAACGCATTTCCGGACGCGTTTTTCGCGTGCGAGGATCCTTCTCGTTGTCGCCATCATGCAACAAGAAAAAGTGTTTGCTGCGGGACAGTTGCATCGATTTGCCGCCGACCAATTCGCGAGCATTGGCTTCGATCGTTGAGTTGTTAGTGACTGGTCGATTCAGATAGTACATCAAGCCGGCGAGTTTACGGATCTTCGCGTGGCTGGAGTCCAATTTCCAAGCGGCACTGAGCAGCGATTTGCACTCGTCAAGCAATCCATTGTGCAGTGCCCATTTGGCGGTTTCGAGCATCGTGTCGACGTCCTTGCTTTGCGTCGCCTCACGCAGCTTTTTAGCAAACACCGCCTCGTTCGTGGGCAGTTTCAGGACTTGGATGTCTTTGGCGTTAAAATAAAGCGAACCACGCGGATGGCGGTGCGTGGCAGTTCCGCCGGGATTGTACGTCACACTGCCTTCGAGCATGATCGACAGGTCGCTGCCGGGAAGTGTGTAGAGTGTGTAATCCGCTCGGCAGGGAGTTAGCGAAACGAAGAGAGCCACACAACAAATGAATGCCGCGTGAACGGCGATGTTCGAAAAGAAATGGACGCAGGATCTCATGCGTAATGGCCTCGGAGTGAGCATTTGGTCGCATCCGAGTATGGGGGGCACGCAAGGCAAAGTCAAGCAAACAGTGCTTCAACCGCTTGTCCTTTTCCATCTTTGGTCACGTAGAATGGGCGTGCTTCGATATCAAAGCCGGTTCGCGGGCTGATCCCCATCGCCGTCATGATTGTGGCATGCAAATCCTCGATCGAAACGGGATCTTCGATCGCCACCAGCGGACGTTCCGGCGCGGTGGCTCCGTATAGAAAACCCGACTTCATGCCACCGCCAAACAGCAACACGCTTGATCCCGCAGTGAAATGCCGGTGTAGTCCATAGTGTTTCATTTCAGCGACCGCATCCACTTTTTCGCGAGCTTGGTCGTTGGCGTTGGATCCGGGTTGACCCTCCATCAACGCATCGCGGCTAAATTCCGAGGCCACGATGACAAGGGTTCGGTCGAGCAGTTTGCGTTGTTCCAAATCAAGGATCAATTGTGCGATCGGTTGATCCACTTCGCTGTGCATGCGGGCCATCGTCGTATGGCCGTCATTATGAGTGTCAAAATGCAAAAAGGGGACGTATTCCGTGGTGACTTCGACGAATCGTGTTCCGGCTTCGACCAATCGGCGGGCTAACAAGCAGCCTTGGCCAAAGCGAGTGGAGTTGTACTTTTGGGCAACCTCGCTGGACTCAAGTGAGATGTCAAACGCTTTACGCTCTTTGGAACTGAGCAGCCGATAGGCGTTGTCAAACGATCGCAGCATCGATTCCTGGTGATAGTCGCTCATGAATTCCCGCTGCGGGCTTTGGTCAACCAATTTTCGAAACAATTTATTGCGATTGGCAAACCGCTGAGCATCCATGCCTTTGGGAGGCCGAACCGATACCGCCGCGCGATCCGGGTACGGCAAATTCATCGGCCCATATTCACTGCCGAAAAATCCCGCGGTGGTGAATGCTTTTAATTCCTCGCTCTCGCCCACCCCTTCGAGTCGTTGTCCAATGTTAACAAACGCGGGCATCACTTCGTTGCGCGGCCCCAGCACACGGGCCATCCACGAACCGATATGGGGCGCGGCAACCGTCTGCGGCGGAACGTAGCCGGTGTGCCAATGGTATTGGTGCCGCGAGTGCAGGATGCTGCCGAGGTCCGGTTGCACGTGCGAGCGAATCAGCGTCGCGCGGTCCATCACCCCCGCGATATTTTCCAGCCCCTTGCAGATTTTGATATTGTCCACGGCGGTATCGATGGCCGGGAACGTGCTCAGCATATCGGATACCTTCAAGCCCTTTTTAAATGGATGGTAACGTTTGGGGTCCAAGGTGTCCGGCGCCGCCATCCCGCCTGCCAACCAGATCAAGATGCAGGCATCGGCGGTCGGTTGAGGATGTTCCACGTGGTCCATTGCCGAGGCGAATTGCCGGGGGGCACTGGATGCGATGGCAGCAAGGGATGCCGCGGAAAGCTGCCGCAAAAAATCGCGACGCACCAGGGGCTCAGGACGCTCGGGATCGTGTTGGAATTGCATCACAGTAACTCGGGTTTGGTTCGGTGGGATCGTGTTTTTTGTGCGAAGCGGGAATGACCATGCGGCAGTGTGCGGTCAACGAATCAGCATGAATTCGGGCAGCATACAAATCGCCCACAACGCGTCTTGCAGCTGTTCGGTAGTCGGTGATTCGCCCAGGGTGTCGCGAAATAATGCCGCTTCGGATTTCGTTGGAACGCGAGTTAACGCGGATTGAAACAAATGCTGGACAAGCTCGTCGGTCGAGTTCCACTGATCGTCATTCCAGCGTTCGGCTCCGCTGGCAAACGCTTCGGCAAGCGAGGATTCATTCGCTAAATCAATGGCTTCGAGTGTCGTCAGACCGCTTGGCCGCATGGAAACGATTTGGTCGCGAATCGGTCGACCCAACGATTGCATCAAGGCGTTGTTCTTCATCAGCGAAGCGCGAACCATCGGCATCTGACGCGACGAACCGGAGACGTTTGTGAATATTGAAGCGGCTTCGCGATCAATCAAATCGCTCCATACGTTGACCGGTTGCACTACCGAAACCGTGTTCCAGCCCTCTGCGGGGGCAGCGGGATGAGCGCCCTTGGGATGAGGAAGGGGTTTTTTGATGTCGGGATGGAATTCCCAGGATGGATCGCTGACGATCGATAGCTGAGTTTGATCTTCGAGTAAGAAATTTGCTGCAAAGAACAGGCCCGCGGCATTGGGAGTATGCCCCGCGTTTTTGACTTGAAACAGCAGTTCGTTGGTTCCTTTGCGTAGCAAGTTCGCAAATTCAATCGATTGCAGGCTGGTCCAATCGTTAGACGAGCCTGCATGGGCTCCATTGACGTACAGGGTGAATTCGTTGTCGCAGGTCAGTACGGATCCGCTTTGCAAGACTTCGCCCGGCAAATCAAATTTTTTGCGAATCCACATTTCTTGATTCGCGGGAGCGGCGTGTCCGTTGCGGCCTCCCCAAATCCAATTCGCCTGCGATAGCAGCGAATCGGCGGTGTTTGGATTGATTGCACCCGGCGAAATGACATGACGCGAGACGGGGGCGTCAAACTTTTGCGGAGCACTGCCTGTCAACTGCCACACCGCATCTAAGAACTGTTCGGCGGTCATGCGACGGGCACGTGGGCCGCGATAAACGTAATCGCCGATCGCCGAGTCGTCTTCGCTGATTTCGGTTTTCGATTGATAAGCTGCCGAGGTCGCGATCAGCCGCAATGTCGCTTTTAAATCGTATTGATGCTCGGCTAAATGAACGGCCAAGTAGTCTAGCAGATCTTCGTTCCACGGTTCCGATTGCATTGCGTCTAGTGGCTGGACAATGCCTCGTCCCATCAAACGGTACCACAGCCGATTGACGATCGTGCGTGTGAATCGCCCATTTTCTGGGTGCGTCAACAGCTGCGCTAGTTGCTGCAGTCGTTCCTCGCGAGGCGCCGAGGCATCGATTTGACCCAATTCAGGAAACAACCAGGATGCTTGTTGCGTTTCCCCGGTTGGTTTGTCGCAGCGGTGCAGTTGCAGAGGTGTTTCCGCATAGATCGCTCCCAATCCATAAGCCTCTTTGAGTGTCCAACGATCAATGAAGCTGTCGTGGCACGATGCACACTTCATATTGATGCCGAGAAAAGACTGCGACACGCTTTGTGCAAACTGGATTTCCAGCGTTTGCCCTGCGCTAACCGTTCCACGCCACTTGATGCCATCGATGTAACCACGGCTTTCGTCCGAGGTGGGGGCAATCAATTCGCGAGTCAATTGGTCAAAAGGTTTGTTTTGGACAAGAGCTTGGTACAACCAGCGGCTGATTTGCCGACGTCCTTTGGTAATGAATCCGGTACCGCTGTAGTCATTGCGAAGCAGGTCGTTGAAGAACGTCAACCAGTGGTCAGCGTAATCAATTTCGCGTGACAGCAGATCGTCCACCAGACGAGTTCGTTTATCAGGTGACGAATCGTTCTGAAAGGAGGTAAGTGCATCGGCCGTCGGTAGCAGACCGACCAAGTCCAAGTGGACACGGCGAAAGAACGTCGCGTCGTCGATCGGCGGTGGCGTCGGCAAACCATGCTCGGACAAATAGGCATCGAGAATTCGATCGATCGGATTGACGCGTCGGTCGATTGCCGGCGGCAGCTCGGGACGCCGCGGTCGTAGCGGCGGTTCGTAGCTTTGAATTGCAAAGGTGAAATCATCGTCCCACGGCATCCCCTGATCGATCCAGTGGCGGAGCCGTGCCGTTTCGCTGGGGCTCAAGCGAGGGCGATCCGGCGGCGGCATTTGTTCGTCGGGATCGCTAGAGCTGATCAAGCGAATCAATTCCGAGGTGGACGAGTCCTCCGGTTCGACCATCCCTGATTCGATCATCAAGCTCCGCGTGTTGAGCGAGAAGTCTCCTTCGGCTTCACGGCCGCCGTGACAGGTGACACAGTTTCGCTGCAGGATTGGCACAATGTCGTGAGCAAAATCGATCGGTTCCGTTGCCGCGGCGGTCACAGTGCAGAAAGCAAGTGACACGATTCCAAGGCAATGCAAAACGAGCACACTAGCGGTGTGTGACGACAGACGGGAAGGAGTGGGCATCGTCGGTTTTTAGGTGAGAACGAAGGGAGGGGGGGCGGGCAGCATCATAACGAGTGGCAGACTCCTATTGTAATGAGATCGTCGCTCGATGGGGCGCGGCGGTCGAGTGCAGTGGAAATTGGGCGGGGCGGCCACATTTTACAAACGAGGCGGCGGGGATACGATGAGCATGCATTGCTTGGCGGCGGCGTGAAAGGCAAAATTGTCTGGGCACGTGAGTTCCGGCTCGGCAAATCGCAATACAGTCGATTGGGGATGTCCCAATGGCTAACTGATTCAAGCAGCCAGCGAATATCAATGAGCGATTGGGATCCATCGAGTTGGAGATCGAAGACGGCGCTACAGCAACCGATGTACGCGGATTCCGATTCCTTGCGTGACGTATTGCAGCAACTCGGCGGTCGACCGCCGTTGGTCACCCGTTGGGAAATCGATCGGCTGAAATCGCAGCTTGCACTCGCTGCCAACGGAGACGCCTTTCTGCTGCAAGGTGGCGACTGTAGCGAAAGCTTTGCGGCGTGCCGCGCCGATCCGATCGAAAAGAAACTGAAGGTGCTGCTGCAGATGAGTTTGGTGTTGGTGTACGGGCTCAAAAAACCGATCATCCGCGTGGGGCGGATCGCGGGCCAGTATGCCAAACCACGTTCGAGTGATACCGAAACTCGCGACGGCGTAACGTTGCCATCGTATCGAGGCGACTGTGTCAATCGGAGTCCGTTTACACCCGAGGATCGTCTGACGCGGCCGCAGAACCTGCTTGCCGCCTATGAATATTCCGCTCAAACGTTGAACTATCTGCGAGCGTTGACCGAGGGTGGGTTTGCCGATTTGAAACATCCCGAAAACTGGGAACTCGATTTCGTCAGTTTGTCACCGCAGTCGGACGAGTATCACCAAATGGTGCGTGGTATCGGCGACTCGTTGAATTTCTTAGACGTGCTAGGCGGTGTGACCCGTGCCGAGTTATCGCGAGTCGATTTCTACACTTCACACGAAGCGTTGTTGTTGGCGTACGAAGAGGCATTGACGCGGCGGGCCAGCGGAGAAGAGGAATGGTACAACTTGGGGACTCATTTTCCTTGGATCGGAGATCGAACGCGGGCGGTCGACGGGGCGCACGTCGAGTACTTTCGTGGCATCAAAAATCCGATCGCCGTGAAAGTAGGCCCGAGTACGACAACGGACGGATTGATCGAGTTGTTGGATCGGCTAAACCCTAGTCGTGAGGCGGGCCGAATGACGTTGATCTGTCGCTTCGGTGCCGAGCGAATCGGGGCCTCACTGCCAACGTTGATCGATGCGGTCCAGAAATCAAATCATCCGGTGCTGTGGTCGGTTGATCCGATGCACGGGAACACGGTCACCACGGATCATGGAATCAAGACCCGTCATTTTGATCAAATCTTGAGCGAGGTGCGTGATTCATTCGCCATCCATGCTCGGCACGGCACGATCGTGGGCGGCATCCATCTTGAATTGACGGGCAACAATGTCACGGAGTGTATCGGAGGCGCCGCGGGGCTGAAGTCCAGCGATTTGTCGACCGCGTATGAAAGCAACGTCGACCCGCGGCTGAATTACGAACAAGCCATGGAGATTGCGTTTCTGATTGCCGGGCAAGCGAGGGTCGCCGGTCCACCGCATTAGCAGTCCAGCATTAGCCCCATGCGGGCCCTCAATCATCGACTTTGGGGATGTTCAGTTTGGCTTTATTCTTCTCATAGAACCGCGTGATATCCATTCCGCCTCGCTGTTCTTCTTCGAACATTTTGATGCGAGTTTCAAGGCGTTCGATGCGGCGGGCCAGTTGCGGAATGATTTCATGGTCCCGCTTGACGATCTTGTGACGCGGCACGGCGGGATACCCCAAGTGTCGCTGCATCGCGGCAAACAGATACAGCGGTTCTTTGCGGCGGTTACCAAAAGCGATTCGGCCCTCCTTCTCACCAAATAAAAACGGGCCTTTGCCGTCGAGCGATTGGTCTGCTTCGACCAAGCGTTTGTGATAGTCTTCGCTGGCGAAGAACAACAGGTCCGCAAAATCAATCAGTCCCACCTGAGCACGGATCATCAAGATCCATTTGGACCAAGTCGCGTCGTAGATGGGGTCCTGGCTGATCGCCGTCAAGCCTTTGTCGTAATTCAGTCGATTGCGACAGAGGGCTTCGAATTGAAACAGAAACAATCCTGCGGGAGTCGCATCGCCAGCGCGATACTTGGCATCGGCTTCGAGGATATGCAGGGCGGTCTCGGTCGCAAAGCGGCCGGTTTCCTGCTCAGCTTCGTCGATCAAGTAGGTCTGGAACGTGTTGAAATAGTGGCTCATCCGCCGCATCGCCGGCGCCATTACTCCCGAATGCTTCAGTTCGGTCAGCAGGTATTCGACCGCGATTGGCAAATTGGTGGTGGCAAGCAGTTCCAGACGTGCTTGCTCTAAAAGTTCCTGCATCGGCATTTGTTCGCCGATGCGTTCCTTTAGCAGTTGAAAGAGGTAGCCCTGCTCGACGTATTCCGCGCGGTCCAGCGGCGTGGGGCGAGCGGGATCTGCTTTTGCAGGGGGCTGGTTTTCAGGATTGGGCGCAGTGGTCATCGTGATGTCCTACAGACGCCGTGTCACTGGCGGCAGAGTTTTTGAGGAACGCGTTAACAATGTTCCCAAAATTGGGCGATAACGAACTCGGTTCGCCATGACCCCACCTGTTGTAACAACGCACTGGCCGCAGCAAGCGGCGTTCCGCGATTACAGTTTGCGAATCACAACGCAGGCATTGTGTCCACCGAAGCCAAAGCTATTGCTCATCGCAATCTTGACGTCGCGTTGCTTGGCTTCGTTGGGAGTGTAATCCAAGTCGCAGGCGGGATCGGGAGTTTCCAGGTTGATCGTGGGAGCGATTGTGGACGTTTCGAGTGTCTTGCAGAGGATGACCGCTTCGATCCCACCGCTGGCACCAAGCGAGTGCCCCAACGAGCTCTTAGTGCTGCTGATCGAGGTCTTGTAGGCGTGGTCGCCAAAGACCGTTTTGATCGCTTGCGTTTCCGCTTTGTCACCGAGCGGGGTGCTGGTGCCGTGAGCGTTGATGTAGTCGATCTCTGACGGTTGGATTCCCGCGTCATCGATCGCGGCTTGCATCGCTGCGGCAGCACCCAAACCGGCTGGGTCCGGCGCGGTGATGTGGCCTGCGTCGCTAGTGGTTCCGTAGCCAATGATCTCAGCGTAAATCCTTGCACCGCGAGCTTTGGCGTGCTCGAGTTCTTCAAAAATCAGCACCCCGGCGCCTTCGCCGAGTACGAAGCCATCGCGATTGGCGTCAAACGGGCGGCTGGCTGCTGCGGGATTATCGTTACGCGTCGAGAGCGCTTTCATGTTTTGGAAAGCGGCCAAGCCCATGCGTGTGATCGCGGCTTCGGTACCGCCGGTGATCACCAAGTCGGTTTCACCGAGTTGGATACTTCGCATTGCTTCGCCCATTGCGTTGGTCGCACTGGCGCAAGCGGTTGCGACGGCAAAGTTGGGGCCTTTCAGCCCGTGTGTGATCGAGATGTTACCGCCAGCGGCGTTGAGCATCATCTTGGGGACGGTAAAGGGGCTGACGCGATCAGGACCCTTGGTGATCATTTTCTCGATCTGGACTTCGATTTCGCCGAGTCCGCCGATGCCCGAACCAAGGATCACACCACACATGTGCCGATCGAGGGCCGAGAAGTCGATTGCGGCGTCGGAGATCGCTTGTTCGGCTGCGTGGACAGCGAACTGGGTGAACCGGTCAAGCCGTTTGGCTTCGCGATGGTCGACCACTCCCGTGACATCAAAATCAGGGATATCGCCACCGAAGTGAACCTTGTATTTGCTGGTATCCAGTGTGGTCAGGTCATGGATCCCTGACTCACCCGCAGTCAACCGCTGCCAAAATTGCGGGACGTCAACTGCGAGTGGTGAGACCACACCCAAACCAGTAATGACAACGCGACGTTCCGACCGGGCTTGCATCAAGAAGGCCTTCAATAAGTGCAGAAAAGAGTAATCAGCTGAGTTTACAAAATAAATGCCGCCGTGACATGTTCGCGTGAGCCGAAAAGGGGCCACGTCAACATCTCTCGGGCGGCAAGAGCGTCAACAATCGAATTGTTGGTCAACGTTGCTGGAACGGAACAAAGCCGTCCATCAATCACAGACAGCCTTAGGCGTCATCACCTTTGGCGTTCTCGATGAAATCAACTGCCTCACCCACCTTTTGGATCTTTTCAGCAGCTTCGTCGGGAATACTGATGTCGAACTCTTCTTCGAGTTCCATCACGAGTTCCACGGTATCGAGTGAATCCGCACCGAGATCGTTCACAAAGGAAGTTTCTCGAGTAATCTTGTCTTTGTCGACGCCAAGTTGTTCAGCAACAATATCGACAACGCGTTCTTCGACGCTAGCCATGGGCTATCTCCGGGGGAAATGTCAGCAAGTTTGTTAGGAGGATACGAGGTTCGGGGAGGTAGAGGAACTCGACTCCCCCAAAACCGGTCTTAACGAAGGCTCAATCATCATTGGCACTCCGTCTTTGTTGGCCCCGCCTTCATTCAAGGGGTAGAGCCCGGCAGCGACCAGTGCTTTCGCCGAAAAGATAGGTCAAAAAGCTAAATCACGTCAATACACCGACAGGCTGTATACGGCGGAAGTATCGTGATTTTCGCGAAGGCACGCAATCTGGTTAAAGATTGCGGGCCGCTTTGCTCCTTCTTCGTCGGGCAGGCCGAGGTCACCGTTGGTCGGTTAGCCAATCATCCCACCGTCCACGACGATGGTTTGTCCCGAGATGTAACCTGCATCGGCCGATGCCAGGAACAACACGGCGGCGGCAACTTCTTCGGGTTTGCCTACACGCTTTGCAGGAATGCGTTTCTTGACTTCCTCGAGCACGACGTCGCCAAGTTCGGCCGTCATTTCGCTGGCGATGAAGCCCGGTGCGATGGCGTTCACCGTGACGCCGCGATTGACCAATTCTTTGCTCAGGGTGCGAGTCAGGGCGATCATGCCCGCCTTGCTAGCCGAGTAGTTGGCTTGGCCAGGGTTGCCGATCATGCCCGAGATGCTGGCCATGTTGATGATGCGGCCGTACTTCTTTTTCCGCATCAAACCGGCCGCGGCACGGCAGCAGACGAAGCAGCTGGTCAGATTGGTGGCGATCACGTCATCCCACTCTTCGTCGGACATGCCCCGCATCAGTTTGTCGCGGGTAATTCCGGCGTTGTTGACCAAGATATCGAGTCGACCGTGCTTTTTGGCGGTGTCTTCGATCGCAGCAGCAGCGGCGGCACGATCGGTGACGTCGACCGAAAGGGCTTCGGCGGTACCGCCAGCGGTTTCGATTTCGCTAACGGTAGAGGCCAGCTTGTCCGCATTTCGTGCCAAGCAGACCACGTGGGCTCCATTTTGAGCCAAGGCGACTGCGACGGCCTTTCCGAGCCCTTGGGAGGCTCCGGTGACGATCGCCACTTGGCCTTTCAAGTCCACTGCGATGGATAATTGCATGGTGCGTTTGTCTTTCTAGATCAAAGGAATGTGAGCGTTGTAGTGCAGGCTGCTAGCCTGTATTCGTGTCGTAACAGCAAGCTGTTAGCCCGTATTTTTCTTCGTTCTCCCGCGGCCAACCAGTGGATTCGCAGGGTGTCGGGCTGGCTTGTTGAGGGCTGGCTTGTTGGGTCTGGACGCATCCAGGTTTGCGATCCGCCGCTGGCGTGATCCGAGTGCCGCAAAGGGGCGCCAGTCGCAGGTGATAGTGTCAGCCGGATTGGCTGGCTGTTTCAGCGAGTCGCGTCCACTTCGTTGTCACTGTGAAAATCAGCCGTCACCGAAGCCTTCGGTTGGCAATTTGCGATGGATTCGCTTCAGCGTTCCCTGCAGCACGCGGCCGGTTCCTGCTTCCAGGAATCCTGCGATGCCATCGTCCATCATTTTGCGGATCGAGGCTTCCCAGAGAACGGGATTGACGACTTGGCGGCTGAGCAAGTTCTTGATTTCGGCTGCGGATTGATGCGGTGCCGCGTCGACGTTGCTGTAGACCGGGATGCGGGTGTCTTGGATCTCGATTGATTCGAGCGCTTCGCCCAATTTCGCGACGGCGGATTGCATCAGCGAGGTGTGGAAGGCGCCTGCAACACTCAGTCGCACGGTCTTCATCGCACCCGCTTCTTGAGCGGCAGGCTCGACGCGATCGATTGCTGAGATGTGGCCCGAGATTGCGATATTGCCGGGGCACAGCAGGTTGGCTGGCTGCAGCACTTCGTCGCCTTGGCGGCATTCATCGCAAACCGCCTGTACCTTCTCGAGGTCCAGTCCGAGGATGCTGGCCATGCCGCTTTGGACTGCGTCCGAGGCAGCTTGCATCGCTTCGCCTCGTCGTTGGACGAGCCGAACGGCGTCTTTGAATTGGATGCCGCCCGCGAAACAGACCGCAGTGTATTCACCGAGACTGAGGCCTGCGGCAGCTTTGATTTTGTTGGCCAGTTCCGGACGTTCGCTCAACACGACTTCTGCCGCAGCCATGCCGACGACAAATAATGCCGGTTGGCAGAACTCGGTTGCGTTCAGCTTGTCTTCGGGGCCTTCTTGCGAAAGCGCGACTAGGTCGTAACCGAGTACTTCCGAAGCAGTGTCGTAGAGCGCGCGGGCTTGGGGATAGTTTTCACACAGCCAGCGTCCCATGCCGATGTTTTGAGCACCTTGGCCTGGGAAAAGAATGCCCACAGAGTCAACGTCGAGCGCCACAGCAGCCCCTTCTTCAAAGATGCAGCAGCCTTGGGGTCCAAGGCCTGTGCGTCAGGAAAACGAACTCGTCGAACTTATTCGTTAGGCGATTCGACGACGGTGCGGCCTTGGTAGTACCCACATTTAGGGCAGATCGTGTGCGTAGGCACAGCCGAGCTGCATTGGGGGCAATAGGCGACTTGACGCTTCTTGACGTGGTCATGTGAACGACGTTTGCCGGTACGGCTATTGGAATGTTTTCTTTTGGGGACAGCCATCGCTGGGGGTCCATAAGTGACAGGTTTTAGATGGAATCGAGCCGCGTATCGTAGGAACTTAACAGCGTGATCGTCAACGTGGCACTGGGACTTTCTTCTAAATTTGAGTTAAATGCTGCAATTTCTTGCCGAGAACCGCGTCAATCGGACCCTGCAAGGTACGATTTTTGCCCGTTTGCGAGTCCGGCTGCTCGCAAAACCGCAGCGGACGTGGGGATCGGATGTTCACCGTTTCTCAGCGAACTTGCGGTTTCTGACTATTCCGGGGTTTCTGACTATTCCGGGGCTTCTGACGATGCTGGGGCTTCTGACGATTCGGGTTTGAACGCCACCATCATCCCCAGCCCCATGCGGCTGGCGGCGATAAAGGTGAACTTGATCTTTTCGAGTCCCTCGTTGACCAGCAGCGATTCCGCCTCCTTCAGTGTTTTTATCCCCCCACCCTGAGTTTCAAGCTCGAGTTTGAGTGCTTCGGTGGATTCAGTCAAATTGGGCTTGGTGGGGCCGCGAAACAGGTCGATCACAATCACCCGGCCGCCCGGTTGAATCGAAGCAACGGCGCGTTTCAGCAGTGCGGCTTGTTCGGCGGGCTGTTGAGCAAACAGGCGTTGGGCGATCAAGGCGATATCGAAATCGCTTGGCAAATGGTTCTCTGCGGCCGTCTCGGCCGACGCGGGGTCGGCTTGGATCGCCGTGAAACGGGGGGCCAGTCCAATCGACTCGGCCATTGTGGTCGCCGCAGCGATCGGACCGGGGAAATCGACAGCGGTAATCGTCGCCTTGGCGTCTCGGTGAGCCATCGCACAGCTCCAAACCGCCGAACCACAGCCGAGATCCAGGATTTTGGGACCCTCGACCTCTCCTTCGCCACCGATGTTCAGCATTTCGGCCGCCTCCATCGCAGCCGGGGTATGTGCCCACTGCGTCGCTGCGACATGGTCAAAGTATTCCGTCGGCGACACTGCCGCTCGGTCGCCTTTACCAAGCACACGGGCGGTTAGCTTTTGCCAGCGTTGGTCGCCGAGGTCCTTGTCGTATTGGCACAACAGCTGAGCCGCTTGCGAGAGCGCGTAGTCCTCGTCGTACTTTTCAAAGATGCCGATTGCGGTCATCGCGTCGAGCAGCAGTTGGGTCGGTTCGGCAGACAACGAGAGCGTGTTGCAGAGTTGTTCGGCGGTGTGCTGCCCTTTCCGCAATTGGTCCATCAACCCTGTTTCTCGGGCCGAGCGAAGCAGATGAGAAACCGCATTGATCTGCATCAGTTCGTGATATTGATTCAGCGTCTGGTCACGAGAAGTCATCGTTGGCGTTTCACAATGGGGTGAGCGTAGGAGGCCAGCGAAACGGTTTGGCCAGCGAAACGCTAATTCTGAATCGAAACGCGTTTCTTTCCAAGCCGAGGCAGGCGAAGTTTACCGATGGCATTGGGCCCTGCGTCACGTCGCTACCACCCTACCCTGCCCTTCCCTACCCTTTCACCCATTTCAGCCACTGGGTGATGTAAGCGGCGGGCGTGGCGCGGAACGCGGTTTGGAACGCTTGATCAAAGGGCAAGCCGTCGCTGAGGTTACGCATCAAGGCGTCGAAGTTTTTGCGGCGTCCGCGGTCCATCATTGATGCTGCGATGGCCATGCTGATTCGGTCGGTTTGTTCGGGCTTTAGTTTCTCACCGAGGAACTGTTTGGCATCCTTCATCGCCACCACCGCCGCAGAAATCTCGGCGTCTTCGCGGCGTTTGGCATCGCGGTCCACCTTCGTTCCCGATTTGGAAAACACACTCGCTCCGACCCCTTCGGCAAACCAGCGTGGGACGTCCATCCCTCGCGTCGCCACGGCAAGGCTGACAAGCGGCGAAATCAAGCGAGTCGCGATCTCGTCGTCCGCATCGCGGTCCGTTGCGACCATGGCGATGTAGGCGTTGATTCCGTCGAATTTCCAGTGGGCGTTCCAGTCCGAAGGGACATCGCGAGCTTCGATCATCTTGGCGAATTCGCTGTAATCGTAACGCCGAGGCATGACAAAAAGCGTCGCTTTGCCGCGGAAGTATTCTTCGCCATCGGCTGCATTAACGATCGTTTTGGCCCATTTTAATTCCTCTTCGGCCTTCCGCGCGACCAATTCCAATGTCGGTTTGGATGCGGTCCCGGTCACAAAGAAGTGATCCGTTGATACCGAGTGCATCTCGCCACCACTGGCGTTCACCAATTTCAGGTCGTCCTCCGCATCCGCTTTTCGTTTGGCACTGATCTCGCTGGCGGAGGCCTTTTTCATCCACGCCAACTTGCTCATCACTTCGAGCGGTTGGTCCTTGCTGGCCCCATCGAGTGTGGCTCCTTCGTTGATCCAAGTAGAGATCAGTTGGATCGAGTCTTCGGAAAATGCCGGGCGACCCCCGGCGGGCATTCGTTCGCCGACCATGCCCCGCAATTTTTTGACAAGCAGGCTGTCGGCGGCGTTGCCGGGCGTGATGATCGGGCCGCTATCGCCCCCTCGCATCATTCGCGCAAAGGTGTCTAACTGCAGTCCGCCTCGCGTTTGCATCGCGTCGATGTGGCATCCCTTGCACGCGTCGACCAACAGCGGAGCAATGTCGCCTGCAAAACTGACCGTTTCTTTCCCCGTCGCCTGTTTGATTTCTGGCATCGCGGTTGGGGTCGGTTCGTCCACCGGAGCGACTCCGCTGCCAGCGGAGAGGGTGGCCGTCGGATCGGTGCCATCAAACTTGGCTCCGCCATTGATCCAAGTCTTCAGCGTCAACAATTCTTGAGCCGAGACGCTGCCGTTGGGCGGCATCGCGCCCGATTCGATCACTTCGACCAAGACGCTGTTGGGCACATCACCGGGGAACACGACGACGCCTGCCCGCGAGCCTTTCATCAGCGCTTCGTAGTTGGCCATGTTGAACCCGCCTTTGGATCCCGAAACATGGCAGCGCCCACAACGACCCACCAAAATCGGAGCCACGTGCTGGGTGAAGCTGACGCCAGCGGCAAAATCGACTTTCGGAGGCGTTGCATTCGGGGGCTGAGCCGATGGATCGTTGATGTCAAAAATAACCATCTCGGGCTGTTCGCCTTCGTTGGCAGCCGCAGTGCCGTCGGCACTCGATTTGGCGACCGAAGGGAGAGTCGGCCGACGAAACGGAGGCACCGCGACGCCTTCGAGTTCCAGCATCGCGTGGGCGGTCGAAATTCGCTTCATCGCGGGTTCGAATGCATCCAACAACTCGGGCGAACCGACTTTCATTGCGATGTCGATCTGGTCCATCGCGCGTGTGATCGCCTCGCCCGCCGCTGAGAAATTGCCCGCTTTGTACTCGATCCCCGCCGTGCGAATCGTCTGGTTGACGGTGTCGACCGCTCGCTTTTCACGAGCACTCAATTCGGCCGCGTTCGCCAATCCCCCCCACAGGAGAGCAGGCAGCACTAAAACAATGAAAACCAGAAAACGCATCGGTATCGAACCAGGGCGAGAGGAGGCAAGCGGGGTAACACGGTCAGGGAATGAACGCGTGTGACCATTATAAAGTACCCGCTGAACGATTTCGTCCTCGAAATCCCGCTACAGCGGTGAATTGGCCCTCACACCGTCACGGCTAATCGGAATGACCGTTAGGGAGAGAGGGAGAGAGGGAGAGAGGGAGAGAGGGAGAGAGGGAGAGAGGGAGAGAGGGAGAGAGGGAGAGAGGGAGAGAGGGAGAGAGGGAGAGAGGGAGAGAGGGAGAGAGGGAGAGAGGGAGTGAGGAGTGAGGAGTGAGGAGTGAGGAGTGAGGAGTGAGGAGTTTCTTCACCTCCCCTTTGGGCATTGGTGTCTACACATCGATTATCTCTGAGAGGGCGGCGTTTTCCATGTCTTTCATCTCCTGGAGTGAAAGTTCGGTCGCCATCAAGTAGTCCAGCATATTTAAGTGGACGTAATACCCGGCCAGTAAAGCGGGGCCGGTGAACTCCACGCCGCGTTTCATCCGGCGTCCACTTAATCGGATCAGATGTCGACGAAATTTAATCGCCGCTTCGCTCTCGCTGGCCTCCAGCTGTTTCACTAGCACACACGCCATTGCGGCCAGTAGCAGACGCTTTGCGATTGCCAACCCCGTTTCCTGCTGCCAATATTCCAACTCCAAGCCGTGACTCTTGAGGAGTTTGAAAAAACTCTCGATGCGCCAGCGGAAGTAGTACCATTTGCCTACTTCGGACGCATCAGCTTCATCACCAGGGACGTTCGTTAGTAGCGTCCACTGGGCGACGATCCAGCCATCGTCATCGACCA
>NZ_BAABGA010000103.1:0-3706 GCF_039541335.1 Novipirellula rosea
GATGAAAGACATGGAAAACGCCGCCCTCTCAGAGATAATCGATGTGTAGACACCAATGCCCTCTGGGGAGGTCAGAGCCGGCGACAGCCGGATCTGGGTGGGGCTCGCAGTGTTAGAAATGGACGTTTGCCAGCAAGATAGTCACCTCTCCCAACGCAGTCGGGAGAGGTCGAGCAGAGCGTATGGCGATTGCTCGGGTGAGGGCCCTCCGAGCAAGTCGAATCGCAACCAGCATCAAGATAGCGCGGTCGGCCCTCACCCGAACGAGGCCTCAAGGGCCCGGCCGACCTCTCCCCGCTTCGCCGGGCGAGGTGACTTGCTGGACGCCAGCAAGGGATGCCATAGCGGAACTCATCAATCGTGGGATAGGTTTTCAACCTGTCATCGCGCTGGCCTTGCCTTTGGATCTTCGGCAAATTGTCGCTCGGCTTTCCAAGCCGTTTGCGTGCTTCACCTCCCCCCCGGGGAGGTCAGAGCCGGCGGTAGCCGACTCTGGGTGGGGCTCGCAGTGTTAGAAATGGACCGTGCCAGCAAGAAAGTCACCTCTCCCAACGCAGTTGGGAGAGGTCGAGCAGAGCGAATGGCGATTGCTCGGGTGAGGGCCGTCCGAGCAAGTCGAATCGCAACCACCATCCCGCACAAGATAGCGCGGTCGGCCCTCACCCGAACGAGGCCTCAAGGGCCCGTCCGACCTCTCCCCGCTTCGCCGGGCGAGGTGACTTGCTGGTTGCCAGCAAGGGATCCGTAGCGGAAGCCGTCAATCGTGGGATAGGTTTTCAACCTGTCATCGCGCTGGCCTTACCTTTGGATCTTCGGCAAATTGTCGCTCGGCTTTCCAAGCCGTTTGCGTGTTTCACCTCCCCTCCGGGGAGGTCAGAGCCGGCGGCAGCCGACTCACCGGTGGGGCTCGCAGTGTTAGAAATGGACGTTCCAGTCGCTCCCATCCCTACTCGGAGCAGAATCGCTCTCCCAAGATTGGCTCATGCCCAACTAAACTAGACATCTCCATGTCTCCCCTCTCCGTGTCTCCCCCTCTATTCTTCGCCCCCTCTATTCCTCTCTCCTCACCATGATTCTCTCCCTTTTTCGCTCATTTCCCTTTCTTCTCACGCTCGTCAGTGTTTTCTCGTTTACCGCCATCCCGACGATTGCGGTCGCGGCAGGCGGGAAATTGACGATTCGCGTCGATGATGAAACGACGGGCGAGCCTGCCAGTGCTCGGCTAGAGATCTTTCGCGGCGACGAGAGTGGCCGGCGGATGTCGATTCGGCGTACCGTTCCCGCCGGAATCGGTGTCGTGATCGATCGTACCCTCGATGTCTCCTTTCCCGATGGTCCCTACACATTTCGGCTGACCCGAGGCCCTGAGTACCGCGTCATTCGTGGCAATTTCGCACTCGATCCGGAAAGTTTGGATGAGCATGGGGTGCGTTTGCCGCGAATGATCGACATGCTTGACAAAGGCTGGACGAGTGGCGATTGCTGTGTTCTCGCGTCGCCGAACAGTTTGCCGCTGCGGATGGCAGCGGAAGATCTGCACGTCGCTGCCGTACTGGGCCACGAAGATGCCAAGCCGATCGCCGGCCGTGATCGCGATGATCCCCCCGCCAACGATCCCTCCTGGATTCGCGAAGACGCCATCCACGACCGAGGGCTGCTGTTTTACGGTTTGCCGGTAGAGCTAGAGGAGTCAGCAGAGCTAGAAAAAACGGCGGAGCCCCAAGAGCCGACTGAGCGTGATGAGGCGACTGAACGAGAGAAGTCAGTTGGCAGGCCTGACAGCAAGCTGCCCGTTGCCGCCCGTCTCGTGACGATTCCGAAAAATGATCCCACTAACACTGACATCGAAAACAAAGATGCCAATAACGGTGGGGGCCCGGACGTTCGCGTGGCGATTGAAAACCCATTTGCTTGGCCGCTACCGGTCTGGTTAGCGAGCCAGCGAGTGGATGGATTTTTCATTTTGGGAGACTGGCTGCGACTGGACCGCAAGATCATCAATCCGGCGGACGGGCGAGAGCCCGATGGGCCACGGACCGAACATCCGACCGAGCTTGGGCGATGGGCGGAGCGGATTTACAGCAACCTGCTCGAAGCGGGATTCCGGATTCCACCGCTGGCTGGCAGCGGATCGGACGCACCCACCACGCCAGTTGGCTACAACCGGCTTTACGTCGCAGCGCCGCTGGAAGCGTACCGCCAATTGGACTCCGACGCCAATGCCGCGGTGCGAGTGCTTAGTGAAACCGAGTGGTGGCACCGCGCGTTCAGGGGCAACAGTGTTGCGACGAACGGCCCGATGTTGTTGCCGACGCTCAGCGGCCAGATTCCCGGTCACGTGTTCACTGCCAATGGCGGACAGACGCTAACGCTTCAGCCAGAGATTCAGTTATCGGTCCGCGACCCTGTCGACTATTTGGAAGTGATTCACAATGGTGAAGTGTTTTACAGTGCCCGCTTGGACGAATTTGCCAAGGCCGGCGGAGTGATCCCGGCGCTGGAAGTCGAAGAGAGCGGCTGGGTGATGATTCGCGTCGTCACGTTGTATGAAGACCATTACCGAGCGGCGATCAGTGCGCCGTGGTACATCGAGTTTGACGGCCAGCCACGAGTGACAAAGCGAAGCGTCGAGTTTTTTCGCGATTGGCTTAGCCAATACGAAGCAAGGCTAAAGAAGTTGCCGCCGCAGGAATTAGCGCCGCACATCCCCTACATCCGAGCCGCCCGAGCGTTCTGGACCGCCCGCGAGCAAGCAGTGAGGGAGTGAGGGAGACACGGAGACACGGAGACACGGAGTAGCGGAGTAGCGGAGTAGCGGAAAATTCACCCTCCCTGAAGGGAGGGTCGGCCGCAGGAAGCGGCCGGGGAGGGCCGGTGAAACACTGCTTGCACGGTCGTTTTCTAACACTCCGAGTCCCACCCAGATCCGGCAAGCCCTCCTTCTAAGCGCAAGCCTGGCACCCCAACCAGGCTCAATCCCGCAAACGCGTCTTCATTTTTCAATTTCCAATTGTCAATTTAACTTTTTCAATCTCACTCTCTCCCTCTCTCGCTTCTCCTCACTCCCCTCCCTTCTCGTACTGATCCAACAGCGGTTTTGGCACGCGTTGCAATTTCCCTTCGCGATCGATCACGGCCAACGTCACGGTAGCATCGACGATCTTCTCCGATTCACCCGCGTGATTTTTTCGAGTGATCGCATACTCATGGATGATTTTGGCAGCGGTCACACGAGCGATCGTGGTATCGACGGTGATCAGGTCATCATATTTTGCTGGTCGTCGGTAGCGACAATCCACTCGCACGACAACGACCAATTCGCCCGCCGCTTCCATCTCGGCGTAGCAGCCGCCGGAAGCTCGCAAGAGTTCGGTGCGACCGATTTCAAAGTACCGCAAGTAGTTAGAGTGATGGACAAAGCCCATCGGGTCGCACTCGTCATAGCGAACGCGAAGTTCAATCGAGTGGTGATTCATAGTAGGCAGGTGTGTTATGCGTAGAAGGATCGGCGGCCGCCCAACAACGTAGCAGAAGTCATCAATCGTGGGATAGGTTTTCAACCTGTCATCAGGCTGGGCTTGCCTGCGATTCTCGGCAAATTGTCGCTCGGCTTTCCAAGCCGTCAGCGAGCTTCACCTCCCCCGTGGGCATTGGTGTCTACACATCGATTATCTCTGAGAGGGCGGCGTTTTCCATGTCTTTCATC
>NZ_BAABGA010000104.1:0-2916 GCF_039541335.1 Novipirellula rosea
GGCTTGCGGCTTTGGTTAGAATGGACAATCAAACTTCCCGGCCCGGTCAACGCCGCCGTTCCCCGACTGAAGATAGCTGACCTCTCCCACTCCGCGAGAATCTCGAATTGACGCTGTATGATGACGAATACGCAACGTGCGTTGAAACATATGCCACGTTGCGTGTCTTCACGGGTGACGTCTCACCTGATCGGTTTACCGAATACATCGGTGTCACGCCCTCGAAGACACAAGAATTCCAAATTCGTCCCGAGGGCTGGAAGAACCTTCCGGCTGGATGGTTTTTGACTTCGCAATCCGAAATTGATTCCCGCGACGTTCGACGCCATATTGACTTCGTGCTCGACCAGATCGATGCGAAGACAGACGCGTTGGCATGGATTCGAGAATCTGGCGGAATCGCGGACGTTATGTGCTACTGGGTGTCTGCTTCAGGTCAGGGCGGACCATCGCTTTTACCGGCCCAGTCATCTAAACTTGCTGCATTGGATCTAGAAATCTGGTTTGACGTGTACATCGACGCATCGGATGATGGCGGCGACTAGATCGCGGGGAACCGTCCAATGCACCCGAGCGGCGAAGTCGGGCGTTTTGACAATGGACAATCTCTCGTCGCCGCCGGGTGATCGGTGCCGTTACGCCAACGAACCGAGCCTTCGTTTCACATGCCGGCCATACTTTAGGTGCGTTTCACGATTCTGACATTGATCGCTTTTGCTGCCGCGTTTGCGGTTTCGTTCGCACTGATCACGAACCCAAACTCGTTCGCGCTTGAAGTCTTGCATCTGACTCATGTCCTTTCGGCTTGCGTCGGATTGGTCATTGCGTTTCACACAACCGGCAAAACGCAAAGCTATTCGTTGACGTACGCGATCTTCTCGTTCGCAACAATTTCGTACCGTCCGTTTCCTACTTCGGTGACGAACTGGATTTGGGAAAACGTCACGCACAATGGCCCCGACTCACTTCCTGCGGGTAATGGGGACTCGTTCTTGGTGATTGATTTAATCCAAGTTTGCTTTAGCATCTTGGTGTCGCTTTTCGCCGCATCGCTGGTTGCCGGAATGCAACGCGAGAAACCGAAGAATGTGGCGTAACCATCGCGTGCACGCGGAGGCCCGTTGGTTCGATTTCACGAATGGATACTCAACTCACGGGCCCCGGTGACGCGGGCCGTTATCCCATTAAAATTTCGTGAATGCGTCCGATCCACCACGCTTAACATTCGCGGCTAGTCGATGGCGATTCTTTATCGCTACTACGATGAGCAGCTTGTCCATTGGCATCGTGATCTATTTTCTCACTCGATGGTTACAAATTCCGTATGGCTGGGCGGTGTTCATCGTCGTGATACGTGCGGCGTTCTGGGCCTTCGCGGTCGATATTCACAACTTCGACGTCAACGTAGATGGGCGGACGCTTTCGGGACCCACTTTGATTTTCAGCTCTCAACCAGTAACTATTGATCTTGGCGACGTGGATCCGGAGTTTGTCAGCGAGTGGATGGGTGTTTTCTCTGTGCACGATTCCACTGGCAACGAGGTGATGGCACACTACCGGTACTACTTGCCGGCAGATCGCGTGGTTCTTCGCGGTCTGATCGAGCGTCTTCGTCAGCCACAACCCACCTCGCCTGTGGGATAACCATGGCATTCACACGGAGCGGGGCTTGCTGCCGAATTTGAAATGGACAACTTTACTCTCCCCGCCCGGTGATGCCGGTCGTTCTGGCACAAGATGAAGATCCCACAATTTAGCGTGCGCGAACTACTAATGCTCGTGACGATCGTCGCGTTGCTCATACCTTACCTGCATTCCCGCGCATTCACGGCAAATAGAGTTGACCTTTCATACAACACCATTTGTGAACTAGTAAAAAGCGTTGATCCTTCGGCGAGGTTGATGTCTGGATCAGGTGGCCAAACGCTCGCGGATTTGACTTACCTGGTTCCGACTGAGAATTCAGAGAATTTCTTCGCGGAACTTTATGCCGCGGTTGAAAAACAAGTTAAACAGAGTGGCTGGCGGCGCACCTCTGGAGGAGCAGGTAGAACCGATGGGAGTCTTTCGGGATTCAACTTTGAGTTGCGACACGAATCATCCTGCTGTACCGTCTTTGGAATGCTCGTAGATCGAAAAAAGGGAAAAGATTGGCTTTACGATAAGGACGTTGAAGAAGTGCGGTTCATAATCTTTTCACCTCATTTCCCCTGAGGCCAGAACCATGTGATGCAACGGAGGACGGGTGGTCCGTTTTCTCGTCTGCTTGCAAGTCTTTCGCCCGTCCCCGCTGATCACCAACGTTCTGCCACTGGGAATTCTCTGATGTCTGAGAATCTGACTGCGTGTCAATCTAAAGGGGCATCGCATCGCCGCGTTGCGGTGATGTTGCTCATTGCGGCTTTCGCGAGCCTGGCGATTCTTTGGCCAGTTCGCAACATCCTGCTTGAAATATTCTTCCCCGAGAACGCCTATTTCAGTGCGAGTACGGTAAGTGAGCTTCCTGAGCGGTTTCGTGACTACGTTCCGAAGAACGCCACCGATATACGGTTGCGGACATACCAAAGTTCATGGTGGATCACCGTGGAATCAACCTGCAGTGAGTCCGACGCGACCTACTGGGCCCTGTCACACGATCGAACTCTGGGAACGGACGGCAGGGTTCCGGATCTCCCAGATCACTCCCTCCCTCCACACCAACTCGGATTCGTTCCTGTCGCGAATAACCACGAACGCTACCTTTGGCATTCTGGCAACTACGGGAACATTAGCGATATCGTTTACGATCGCGAAACCCAAAGGCTATACTACTTGCAGTCCCGCATTTGAATCCAAAAAAAGGCAGAACCATCGGTTGCAAGTTGCGGACTGGAAATGGTTTGAAGACGAGCGGGTGTGAATCCCGCCTGAGTAACC
>NZ_BAABGA010000105.1:0-1069 GCF_039541335.1 Novipirellula rosea
GGAGAGGTGACTTGCGTCGTGCCACCTCTCGCAAACGCAGTTTGGGAGAGGTCGAGCAGAGCTTTCCGCGATTGCTCGGGTGAGGGCCGACCGAGCAAGCCAGCGGTCTGCTGCAAGCTCCGTTGCGCGGTCGGCCCTCACCCGGACGAGGCCTAAAGGGCCCGTTCGACCTCTCCCCAGCTGGCGCTCGGGAGAGGTGACTTGCGTCGTGTTACCTCTCGCAAACGCAGTTTGGGAGAGGTCGAGCAGAGCTTTCCGCGATTGCTCGGGTGAGGGCCGACCGAGCAATCCAGCGGTCGGCTGCAAGCTCCGTTGCGCGGTCGGCCCTCACCCGGACGAGGCCTCAAGGGCCCGTCCGACCTCTCCCCAGCTGGCGCTCGGGAGAGGTGACTTGCGACGTGCCACCTCTCCCTAACTGGCGTTCGGGAGAGGTGACTTGCGACGTGTCACCTCTCGCAAACGCAGTTTGGGAGAGGTCGAGCAGAGTTTTCCGCGATTGCTCAGGTGAGGGCCGACCGAGCAATCCAGCGGTCGGCTACAAGCTCCGTTGCGCGGTCGGCCCTCACCCGAACGAGGCCTGAAGGGCCCGTCCGACCTTTCCCGAGCTAACGCTCGGGAGAGGCAACCTGCGTCGTGCCACCTCTCCCTAACTGGCGCTCGGGAGAGGTGACTTGCGTCGTGTTACCTCTCCCAAACGCAGTTTGGGAGAGGTCGAGCAGAGCTTTCAGCGATTGCTCGGGTGAGGGCCGACCGAGCAATCCAGCGGTCGGCTGCAAGCTCCGTTGCGCGGTCGGCCCTCACCCGAACGAGGCCTAAAGGGCCCGTCCGACCTCTCCCCAGCTGGCGCTCGGGAGAGGTAACTTGCGTCGTGTCACCTCTTCCAACCGCAGTTTGGGAGAGGTCGAGCAGAGCTTTCCGCGATTGCTCGGGTGAGGGCCGACCGAGCAATCCAGAGGTCTGCTGCAAGCTCCGTTGCGCGGTCGGCCCTCACCCGGACGAGGCCTGAAGGGGAGCCCTTTCAAGCTAGCATAAACCATATTCGTGTCGCATTCGTAACTGAATGTAAGCC
>NZ_BAABGA010000106.1:0-787 GCF_039541335.1 Novipirellula rosea
CCACGGGGCGGAACGCCACTGCAACCATGCTCGATTTATGCTTGCTGCGATCTGCGATAACCATGCGATGGTGACGGAGCGGCGGCATCGTTTTTTCAAAGTGGTTCAATCACCGTTCGCCGCCCGCACATCGCCACCGTTATCCGACTGCAATCCATCTTCCGCCAAAGAGAGGCAATTCTAAATGGCGAAACTTCAGTGGTGCCCTGACGAGGAAGCATGGACTGCACTCGTCGATTCCGAACACTTCGCCGAACTTGAGTTACGAGTCTTAAGCGACGAGGAACCAGAACCACCAACCGCTTCCCAATTGAAATCTGTCGCAGTCGTGGAGCAGTATGCAAGAACAGGGTTGCCGTCGACAGAGAAACTTGCACGCAAGTACGCACTGGAGTACCTTGGTTCCGACGAAGTCGACGACATGAAAGATGAGGACTTTGCTATCGACATCCATGCGGCAATTGTCCCGCGCCTTCGCGATTCAAGTGACACGTATGTCATCTTCGTTGGCGCATCGGATATTGATCCGGAACACGGCGTCTCAATCCTCTGCAAGAACGGTAAGATATGCGTCGTAACGCACTCAGATTTTGCTTACGCAAATTATGACTGGGATGACACGTCTGAACTCGATCAGTTGATCGGATAACCAAGCCATTCACACGGAGCACGGCTTGCGCGTTTTCACAAATGGATACATCACTCTCCGTGCCCGGTGATGGCTACCGTTCATCGCACCAACCGAAACGCGTTCCTCGAACCTCGATCGCTAGCACTGGCCGAACCG